>JACREQ010000025.1 GCA_016218155.1 Bacteroidia bacterium | reverse complement strand
TTTATGAATTTCTTCAATATGTACCTTTTGTTCTGTTACAAGATCTCTTTGTGCCTCTATCTCGTCACGCTGGGCTTCTATTTCATCGCGCTGTGTTCTTATTTCTTCATTTTGTTGATTTAGTTGCAAATTCTTTTCATCTACTTCTTGTTTTTGTAATTCTATCGTTTTTTTCTGTTTCCTGGTAATTCGTAACGATCTATAAATAAATCCAGCAAAAATAACTACTAATAACAGACCAATAACAACGAACATAATAATTATTCTTTGCTTCCTGCTTTTTTCATTTGCAATAGCATCCTGGTTTTCTAATTCTTTTTTATGTTCTGCCTTAGCAACTGCCTCTTTCTTTTCAAATTCATATGTCATCTGTGTCTGAACAGTCTTTTTACGTGATTCCTGATTATCTATACTATCCCGATAAAGTATATAAAGCTTATGGTGATTATATGCATCTTTAAAATTTCCAATAGAATAATAATAATTAGATAAGTTTACATATGAATTTCTTAAATATTCTTGATGTCCTATTTCTTCTGAAATATTTTTTGCTCTTAATAAATATAACTTTGCTTCAGTATACCTTTTTTTAATTGTTAGAATATTACCTATACTATTTAATATATTTGCTACATGTGCCTTATCGCCAATTTCTTCCTTTATTTTCAATGCTGCAAAATATTTATCTAACGCTAGATCAAGCAGACTGTATTTATTAGAATTATTTTTCATTTCAACAGCTTGATCATAATAAACAGCACCTATATTATAATAAGAAGAAGCAAGACCATTCTTATCACCTAATTTTTCTTTTATATCTTGCGAATAAATAAAATTACTAAGAGCTTTCTTAAAATTTGCTTGATCCTTATATATCAATCCAATATTATTGTAAATTGTTGCAATTTTTGGTTTATTATTTAGCTTCTTTTCAATTTTCAACGAAGCATTATAATTTTTCATTGCTTCAATATAATTATTCTGACGTCTATAAACATTCCCAATACAACAATATGATGAAGAAACACCTTCTATGTCGCCAATTTCTTCTCGTATTTTTAAAGCATTAAAATGGTTTATCAAAGCTTGTGGATAATTCCCCTGTGAAGTAAAAACTATTCCAATATTATTACAATTAGAAGCTACTCCATGTTTAGCACCTAATACTTCATATATTTTTTTTGAATTATTATAATTCTTTAATGCTTCGGAATAATCTCCTTGAATATCGAAAACAATTCCAATACAACAAAACGTTTCTGCAATGCCAATAAAATCTTTTGATGCTTTTCTTACTTTAAGAGAGGCATTGTAATTCTTTAGTGCTTCAGTATAATTACATTTATCTTCAGCAAAAAAACCCATTTGCATATATGTTGTAGCAAGTCCTTTTTTGTAATTATTCTTTTTTGATAATTCCATTGCCTCAGATAAGCATTTCTTTGCTTTTATGTCATCTTCAAATTCGTATAATAAAAAAAGTTGATTTAACGCATTTACTTTTAATGTGTCTACTTTAGAGCTGTTTACAATTTTTTCAAGACTATCTACTAAATGTAAATTTTGAGCATAACAATGCAACGTAGAAATAACAATAAACAATAATATAATATTTAAAACTATTATTCTCATTTTAGTATTCTCATACTTAATATTGTTATATCATCAATTTGTTCAAAAATACCTTTCCATTCCTCGAGAGTATTTTCTAATATTAATCTTTGAGATAACATTGGCTTATCTACATTTTCCAACAATATTTCTTTAAACTTTTTATACATAAATTTCCTGCCTTTAGAGCCACCAAACTGGTCGGCATAACCATCTGTAAAAAGAAAAACACTATCACCTTTTTGCAAAACAAATTCATGATTTGTAAAATCATTCATTACAGGATAGATTGCAATTGGCATTTTGTCACCCTTTAACTCAATAAAGTTATCAGTCACACTGAGCGGAGTCGAAGTGTGGCCAGCTCCCTTGTCTTCGACTATTCCTTCGATTAGCTCAGGACGTTGGCTCAGACTGACGGGAGTTTTTATTATATAAAGAGGATTATTTGCCCCTGCCCATTGTGCTTCATTTGTTTCGGTATTTAAAACCAGTAATGAAATATCCAGACCATCTTTCTGTTCACCTGATATACCTTTTTGTTGAAGGGCATTTATAATTTCAGTTCTAAGTTGATTTAAAATCTGGCTTGCTTTATTTATTTCCTGCTTTTGCACTATCTCATTTAAAAAGCTTATTCCAAGCATACTCATAAATGCTCCGGGAACCCCATGACCGGTACAATCAGCTACCGCAACAAATAACAGATTATTTATTTTTGTTGTCCAGTAAAAATCGCCAGAAACAATATTTTTTGGTTTAAAAAGTACAAAATGCTCACCCAACACAGACCTTGCCGAATCGCTGACA
>JACREQ010000024.1 GCA_016218155.1 Bacteroidia bacterium | reverse complement strand
GAAAATCTAATAGTCGGGGGTTGCTATTTCATAGAGTAATAGAACAAGCGATGAGTCGGGAACCTATCACTAACAAAAAAGTACTTGCAAATAAGGCATAGTAATAGTTACATTGTGGTGGCAAGAAGTAAATACCCTAGATTCTTTATGGTTTTGTATTATATTAAAAATACTTGAATTTAATTTAAAATTTATTTCAAATTGTCCCCGTACATTTAATATTGTATCATATAAACGTTCGTAATTGTTATTTACTACATAGCCTCTTGAACCTTCAAACATGCCGTTGATACCATTAGTGTATGTAGTTTCAGTTGTATAAAATATTGGATTATTAATTTTCATGTCTTTTCCTAATAATGGAATTTGTATCATATTGCTATTTTTTAATTTAATCAAAAGTTGTAAATCAATAATTTTAAAAGTGTCTAATGGTAAAAAAAAATAAATGCCTACTTTTTCCGGAACGTATCCACCCATATTTATAAAAGCATTATTTGCAGATATATTGAATCCGTTATAATTTGTATCTATATCAAAAGTAAGACTATCATTAACATATAATTTTATAAACGTATTATATACATTTCCTTGTTGTCCCTTTATACAATTTATTGATATAATAATTAAAAAAATAATTAAAAAAGTACGCATATAGAGTTTTTAAATTATTTAATTGTAAAATTATAATTTTTCAGTATGATGGTTCATATATTAATGCTTATTATAATATTTGTTGTTCTTTAAGTTTAGCATTTGCAACATTTACAGCAAACTCAAAAAACAATTTGACGGCTTTTGTAAATTTAAATTGACTGCCAGTTCGCTTCAAAACATTTTTCTTATGCCAAGTATCAATGAAAGTGTCAAAGTTTGCAACAGAAGTCTTTTCTAAAATATCCCATCGTGAGGATTGCTTCAAAAGTTGCTCAGTCTCAATTATATCAAAGGTTGCTAACTCAATTAAATCTCTAAAATTTTTACCACTATAATCCAACTCTCTACAAAGCATAGCAAGAAACAAAGTAAAATCTCTTGTTCGTTTTTCAGTAACTTCTTTTGAAGATAAGTAAGCAAACTCAGAATCAATGCATAATTCAAAGCCATACGATTCTTTGAAAAATTCCTTGTATTCATCATCTTGTGTTTGGATTGTACCAAACAAAGGATTAGGGTAAATAATAAATCTACCGTCCAAAAGATTACTTACAATTTCCTTGTGGTCACTCGGATAACTTCTCATATATTTTGACTTTAGGCATTTTTAATATGGCATCGGAAAGTTGAATCTCAAACCTTGTTTCGTCTTCATATTCTACAATTAAATCTTCTTCCAAAATTATGTTTGAAACAATGAAATATTTTGATAATGTTATGTTATCAGTATGTTCTTTTAAAGAATTAAAACACCATTGATAGAAGTTGCTTACTTCTTTTTCTTTCAATAATAGTTCTTTGAAATAACTTGCATCTGGTAGCCATTCTATTTCTTCAGTTTCTTCTTCGTATAAAATCTCAGGAGTTTGATAGTTGAATTGGTCAATATAAAATTCTGCATCACTGCTAAATGTTTTTGACATTACATTGCCCTTTGTTCTTCTTAATAAATCAGGCAATGGTATAATATAGTTTTCTGGTTGGTCAATATTTTCAATAAAATGATAAAATCCGCTTAAAAAAATTGAATCACTTTTAATCCTTTCTAATAATGGCAATAGTTCTCTTGTTAGTTTGCTAAGTGTTTGATCTAATTCTGTCTTTGCATTTACTGCACACGCATATAGTTTTTCAAATTCTCTTTTTAATTTGTAAGTATCTGCTAAAATCCTTTTTTCACTTGTATAGCGTTGGATTTGAATAATTGCATTTACCACAGAGTTTGGATGGTCTTTGTCAAGTATGCTATTTAATGGAATAATGTATTCATCAATCCAATAATTTGCCTTTTGAATTCTGATTGTTAAATCAGAATGGTTTTCAGCATTAACTTTTAATGATTCTGTATCTCTCAACAAGCGGAAGGTCTGTCCCTCAATATCATTCAGGAATTTCTCAACTACTTTAATAATTTCCTGAATTAAAAGAATGATTTTATTTTCATTTAATTCTATTTGTAAGTTTGTGAAATGGCTAAAAATAGCTTGATACCTATTCTTCAAAGTTTCTGGTAAGTCCAAAATAAAGTCATCAAAAATAAACTCCAAAAAGGTTGTGTAGTTTCCGTTCAGTTTATATTCGCCAGTTGGAAGTTGTCTGCAAAATTTTAAGTCAGTAGTTATTTTAGAAAGGGAAATTTTACTCTCACTACTTGTATTATATTCGTTAATTAGGTTGTGAAACTTATCAGAATCAATAATAAAATCAGGCTTACTTGAACTAAAAGCCAATTGAGCAAACTCATAGTGTGTCAACAAAAATCTTAATATGTCTTTTCCCGAAAGATTTAAATTACTCATTTGAATAATGCCTGTTGTTCTACAAAATGTCCAGTTTTAAAAATATCAGTTCTGATTTTCACAACAATTTCTTCTTCACATTCCAAAACGCTTTTGCTTGGTTGTTGCTCTCTTCCATGTTTTGTTTTAATGGTTCTTGATTTGGTTGTTAAAAGGATTTCGTAATTATTTGGAACAAAAAGTCTGGCGTTTTCAAAAACGCTTTTCACAAGTAAGTAATTATGCAAACCTTTAAAATCGTAATCTGGAAACACTAAAACTTCTTTAACGTTCATTTTTTTTATTACAGATTTCCCAATACCTCCATAAGTATGAATAAACACATAATCATTACTGATTACTTGTTCAGCTAAAAGATATGAATCTAAATTCTCTACAAAACAAACTTTGTTTGCTTCTAAAGTTTTCAAAGTAGCTGAAAATGTGCCGTAAGAATCTGAATATTTTTTCAGATCAGTTTCAATTCCATTAAGTAAAACACTTTTTTGTCCTCTTATTAAAATCACATTTTGGCTTTCTCTTTTTCCTGCCTTTGTATTTCTTAAGGAGTTTACATTACCAATTGCAGTATAAACATTTTCAGTTTCGCCCGGAAATTTATCTGCAAAATATCTTTCCAATGCTTCTTTATTCTTTGTATAAAAGCAACCCCCTCCTGTAATAGATGGCAAATACTCAATAAAGCCACCTGTTATCAACGTATTGAAATCGCCAGTTTGTTTTATAGAAGCACCGATCATAGAAGCACTGATTTTGCCTTCGATTAAAATTTTCTTGACAAAGTTTTTAAATGTTTTAGTCTGCATTTCTATATGTTACTGGAAAAGATTGTAATTCTCCAAATGTGATTTTAGGTTTCTGATTTTTTATTATAATAAGAGGCTCTTTAATCATATAATATTTCTGTATGCCTTCTACTTTTCTTGGTGCTGCAAAAACTGGAATGAAATTGTGTTCTTTACAAAATTGATTTAAGTACTTTACATTTTTTTGTCCGATTGCATCTAACTCGTCAATATAAATAACAATTTTGTTTTCAGGTGTTGAATGTACCAAGTCTTTCAATATATTCAAGAATAAATATAATTTTAAAACAATGTTGGTTCCCTTTGATTGAACTTGCTTGGACAAATCGATTTCCTCCGTTTCTCCAGTGACCTTTGTTATTTCAACTTTAATAGTAAATAGGTTGTAAATATCAATTGGCTTACCATTGCTTTCTGTTAATTGTCTTTCAAGTGCTTTCTTACTTTCATTATATGAATTGTCAAAATCAAAACCATTTGAAAATTTTAATTTTGAAATTTTGTCCAAGTCTTTAATAAGTTCATCGTTTTCATAAATTTTTACTTTAACACTTTGAATATTTGAAACGGGATATTCAGCTAATTTGCTATTGTAACTTTTATAAACAAATGTTTTGAAATCGTTGAATGAGGTAAGAAAAGAAAATGTAGGACTACCAATTTCATAAGAGAGTGTGTCTAATAAATTACTTATCACTTTATCCATTTGAGGAACGTTGTTTATTTCTTCTTCAACTTCTCTGATAAATTTTTTAATATCTTGAATGTCCTTTTTTAGCTTAAGATTAATTGTATCTTTCAAATCCTTTCTTCGCTCCCTTGTTCCATCAATACCTGCAAAGACTTGATATATTTTAGAAAACTTATCGTAAATTTTTTCAAATGGCTCGTCTAAAATTTCTTCTATCTCATAGATGTCATTTCTATCATTAAAATTTTGATATTGGATTCTGAATTTTTTCAAATCGTCTTCATATTTCTGCTTTTCTTTCTTCTTTTGTTCAAAAACCTCATTTTCCTTTTTTATTTCATCATCTTTTTTACCTATTTTTATTTGAGTTTCGTTAACTGATTTTGGCAAGGTTATGTTTATTAAAGTTCCATTTTCATCCTTTTTTAAAAGAAGATTTGGTTTGTTTTTTATCTTTTCAATAAAAACATTTGTTACGGCAATAGATTTTTTGAGAACATCAATACTTTCTTGCAGAGTATCTCTGTTTTTAATTGCACTTAATTGAATTTTCTTTTCCGATAGTTCTTTTTTCTTTGTTCCAACTTCTTCTTGGAGTTCTTTAATCGTTGGCAATTTCTGAATATCAATACTACTAACATCAATTTTGCTATCAAAAAAAGTCAAAGGAAAATCTGCTTTATTGATATTCTTTTTGATTTTTGATTTATCAAGTTTGGCAACATCACCACTCAAATAAGAATATGCCTTTCTTATAATTTCCGGGTCTGTAGAAATGTTTTGATAAAGTAAATTGTCAAACTGTTTAATGGAATTTTCTTGTTTTACAATTTCTCCCTCCAAAGTTTTAATTGTCTTTTCAACTTCTGTGAGTGTGAATTTACTTCTTTTTAATTGTGTAAGTTGTGCTTCGAGTTCTATTCTTTGTTTTTCTTCATTTTTTGTCTTAGCAATAAGACCTTGAAACAACAAGTTATCTTCTGTTGGTTCATAATTCTCAATTTCTTTTAATTGCTTTTCAATTTCAATATTGTCTTTTTCTGCTGTTTCGAGTTGTGAATTGAAATTTGCTTTTTCAGTAATTAAAGCATCCCTTTCATTTTTAAGTGTAATATCTATTTTTGTTTCAAGATCTTTTATAGAAATTGTAAGCAAGCTATTAATAGCTGTTTTTTCTGACAACTCTTTTTCAACTACATTAAATTTTTTAATGAATGTATTTTTCAGTTTACCTAAAACTATTTCTTCACTTATGAATGTATTATTTAAGAGTACCAGTTTCTCAAAGTCAAGCTTTACAGCTAATAGATTATCTAAATGGTTTTTCTTTTTTTCAAACTCATTTATTTTATCATAGCTGGAACTGGTAAACACATTCAGTGAAACATCTTGCTTATTGTCGGCAATTAACAAAGCGTTTTTAAATGATTTTTCATTTATCTCACTTGTTTTAATTAGATGCTTGTATATATCAGTAAAGCTATTAGAAAGAGATCTGCCCTTTCTTTTAACTTCTCTCTTAATCCAAACAACTGGATTTTTGTTTTTGTCGGAATTGTAAACAAGGTTATATAAATCTTCACCCTTTAATAAAGTAGGCGGGTCCGTTGGATTGTCGTTTGTGAGTTCCTGTAAAATTTTCTCCCACTTTTTTACCTTGAAACCATCTGCTGATGTTTGAATAAAAAAATTCTCTTTATATTCTCCATTTATCTTATAATACTCAATTGTGTTTTCTGGTGTAGCTTTTACTAAAATGCAATAATAACCGTTTTTAAAAATCTCAAACACAATAAAACTATGTATGCTTGTACCATCAAAATAGTGCTTCATTGAATCAGATAATCTTCTGTTATCTTCAAATCGCATTTGGTCTTTATCTGTGATGTAAAGAAAATTTAGAGTATTTAGGAATGAACTTTTTCCTACATTATTTTCAGCAGTTATTTGAATATTGGCGTTGTCACCAATATATATACTTGCCTTAGCAAATAACTCTGAATTAATTATTGCAATTCTATTTAGCATTATTGGTTGTTGAAAAGTTAATCAAATATAATGATAACTGTTGATATTGAGAACAAATAAAAGTGATGTAAAAAAGTTGAGTTTTATAGTCGAATTTAGCGAGTATTTTTACAATAGACCTCTTAATGTGAAATATTTGTTTTTAATTATTATAGTATCATATTATCTACTTCTTAATTTTATCTGAATTGAAATTTTTCACGATTTTCATATATAATTTATTAAAGTTTTTAGTAAAATTCACATAAGAAATCTCTGGATCTATTAAATCAGTAACTAATGTTTTAACACCCTCAATTGAATATGATTGATCTGGCTTTTCATAATGGCAACTATTTGTATTATATTGATTAGTCGATTTTTCAAAATCTTCAATTTTATCATTCAGAAATTTTTTGAAAAACTTTTTCAATTGCCTTATATTTGAAACACGTAAATTGTTATGTAGTAAAAAATCAAATATTTCATTTGATTTTTCAGAAAAATAATTTTTGATAATAATATTATCAAAATCCTTTAACTTATTCTCCAATCTACTTTTCCATTCTAATCTTGAAGTAATTCTATTTGCATAAAATGCTATTTCAATTTGTTCAATTACCAGATATATACCTAATACTGCTAAAGTAAGGCTATGAATATCTTTATAACTTAAGAAAGTATTAAAAAAAGTTTTTACTCCTTCAAATGAACAATCTGATTTTAATGAAAATACTTCTCTAAAACTATTGACTATACAGATTAAGCTAATGAAACCTGAAAAATAAATAAGAAATATTAATATCTTTTTTAATACACGTACCATAGTTATTCAATTATATGTAAGCCGGGCATTTCAATATAATATAAATTAAATATTTCTTTTTCTTTTTTAATAAAAAAAGTCAATTCAACATTGTTATAGAAATTACTGTTAGTTAAATATTTTCTTGTTTCGTTATCTGGAAACTCAGCATTTAACTCAATAATTGGCAACTTTTGATATAATGAAATAAATTGCAATAAATTAAATGAATCCGTCTTAGAAGAACCATTTATATTCTTCAATTTTAATTCAATGGAAGTTTCACTAAAAACTTGAGCCCATTCATCAGGTTGTTTGTCTATATGAGATTTCAAAATAATTTTTATTATTTTCAAGTAAGAAAAATTATAGTCAATTCTGATTATTTTTTTATTTTTTTCTTTAGTAAAAACAATCTCTTTTAATTTTAGATTATCCATGTTTTGGTTATTTTATTATCATTTTCTGGTTTAATTTCAATAAAGATACGCAACTCATCAATAAGTGTAACATTTTCATCATACAATTTGAATAAAAGTATAGGCATATAATTTTCAGACACATAAAAGTATAAAACTTTTAGCAATAAAAAAATATTTCGCTCAATCTTGCTCATTTTTATTCAAGAATTATCAATTTTTTTCATCCATTTTCAAGCACTTTCATTTTTCATCATTTTCATTCACGAATTTTCAAGAATCATCAAGCGCACTTTCACGCTGCCAGAACTTTGTAGACATAAACGCCCGCCATCGGGAAAAACTACAAAGAAATGTCACACAACGATCAAAATTCAGTCATAACAACATTCTCCGGTATCTTCGGAGGAGTTGGTAAAGCCTTATCAAACTATAATGTATTTGCAAGTATCTCCCTGCAAGGTGTGTTCGAAGTTGCTTTTTATGCAGCCATTTCAGCCCTTGTTGGCTTTGGAGTAAAAGTTCTCATTGATTACATCAAAAACCAAATTCGCAAATGAAAACCTTTTTCAAAATAACCATTCTTGGAGGTATTGCCTACGGTGTTTACCGACTGTTCGGGATGAAACGAGTTTCCGACAAAATGGTAACATCCTTATCAAATTCCAGAATTCACAAGATTGATTTTAAAGGAATAGCCATCCGTACGGAAATTAATGTTTCCAATCCTACCAAAACAACTATGAAAATTACCAAGCCATTTGTTACACTTACCACCAAAGGAAAATACATTACCAGTACCACACCGGAAAATAAAGAATTTACCATTAATCCACTTACAGACACAAAAATTGATACCATAGAAATTGTAGTGCCCTGGACTATACTTGCAGGTTATATTTATGGTATTATAGGTAAAATCCCTCAAATCCTTGCAGCTTTCAAGACAAAAGATTTAGCAGCTGTAGGACAGGCTCTTTCCATTCCTCTTGAGATGAAATATTCTCTTTACGCCAACGGACTTTCTTACGAATCTGAACCTACCAAAATCGTATGAGTAATATTTATTCCATACAATCCATCACCAGCGGTTATCGCCCTATCAGGGACGGTAAACAGTTCGACCAGTTATTCGGTTTGCCGGAAGAAAAAGACAGGATTGTAATAAAAGACGGTGAAGTGGATGATACTGTTGAACTGATGAAAAAAGTTGTATGGAAATACCTTTCCGATACAAAGAAAATAGCACCCTACCTTAAAGGAAAAACCCTTGAAGAAACCTGCCGGAATATCTGGAACTTTCTCTACAACCATATACAATATAAGTTAGATAAACGAGGATTGGAGCAACTTCGCAGACCCTGCCGGAGCTGGACGGAAAGATCCACCGGAATAGACTGTGATTGCTTCTCAATCTTCGTTTCCTCGATTCTGACAAATCTCCAGATACCACATAAGTTCCGCATAACAAAGTACGATAGTGAAGTGTACCAGCATGTTTACGTTGTTGTACCCAAAGAAAACGGACAGGGAGAATACATCATTGACTGTGTGTTATCACGCTTCAATCACGAAAAACCATTCACTAAAAATAAAGATTTTACTATGAGCCTCAACGGAATTAATGTAGCTGTTCTTTCAGGTATCACATCCAATGTAATGGATTTGGTGAACGACCTCGAAGGAATTGAAAATTTGGGAGCAGACAACGAACAGGAACGT
>JACREQ010000023.1 GCA_016218155.1 Bacteroidia bacterium | reverse complement strand
CTTGTACTTATGGGATTTGAGGCTTGGCATAACTACAAGTTGACCAAAACAACTCCGTGGATGGTTAAGTACAGATGGGCAATCTACAGTTTTATTGCTGTTGCGTTTTGGAATTTAGTAGGAGCAGGAGTATTTGGTTTCTTGATTAATCCTCCACTTGCTTTGTATTACATGCAAGGGTTGAATTTAACACCTGTTCACGCACATACTGCTCTATTTGGTGTTTATGGAATGTTAGGTATTGGATTAATGCTTTTCTCTTTAAGAGGTATGACAATAAAAGAGGAGTGGAACGATAAAATCTTAAAGTATTCGTTCTGGTGTTTCCAAATAGGTTTGATATTAATGGTTACAATAAGCATTTTACCCGTTGGTGTTAAGCAAACCATTGCATCTGTTGATCACGGGATCTGGTATGCCCGTTCAATGGAGTTTATGCAAGAACCTTCGATGATAACTTTACGTTGGTTGAGAGTTATAGGTGATACTATCTTCGCTTTAGGAAGCGTTGGACTTGTTTACTTTGTGGTTGGCTTAAAAACTGGTTGGTCGTTGAAGAAATAATTGTAGGCAAAAAATGATATACATAATACCGATTGGGCTATTATCTATTTCCAATCGGTATTAATTTTTTATGCTGTTGTATTTCTTGATTTATCTTCTGCGAATATTATCTTAGCGCCATTCGCGCAAGCAAAATTAGGATGTTGGCATAAACTTGGTGATATCCTCAATAATCATGATAATATATTTCTCCCTGTTAAATACGAATAGCCTTGTTGAGAATTGTAAACGCTTATCAATCTTACAGCCATCATAATCAAAGAATGGCCTAACAATATTATCCTTGTAAATTGTTTTACCCTCAACGTACGATGTAAGCGCCGCAATCCTTAGTTCGCACTCATGACACTTCGATGTATCACCACAATCCTTCATCTCTTCAATCTGGTGTGCGCAGCCAATGGCCTCCCCGCATCTCATATAGAGCAAATCCTCGTCCCTTTTGTTTGAAAAAATAGTTTTTAGCGCATCATTGAATGCTCTTAGCTGTATATTCTTATCCAAAAGAAAAACACATGAGTTGATATTATTGAGGACAATATTAAGAAAGTCGGGAGAGTTCTTAAGAAAACTAAAACTCTCGTTGGTAATTGCAAGCTCTGTTTTCATTCGTATTAAATATTTATATTGATAATTGGTATTATGTTATAATTCTGTATTAAAATGGTTGTTTCGTAAACCACTCAATAAAAATTAAAGTTAAATTATCTATTTGCATAATACATAAATGTATTACTAAATTTAGTTGAAAGTTTATCTATTACAATCTTTTTAACGAATTTAATTAATGTAAGTTTGATATGAGTATAATTTACTAATTTTCGGTTCACCATTAGATTGCTGTTTTATTATGTTGAACGGAGAGATTTATTTAGATCCTTCGCTCCACTCAGGATGACAGCTTACGTTGATCTGACGTTATAATAAGTAGGTCGGAAACACGTTTAGTAAAACAAAATCTTTTATGATTTTGGTATTGATTTTGGGATCAACCTAAAAGATGTAAATAAAATGGCTATGAAAGAAGATGATGATAGCGATGATAACTTATCTGCTCAGGAGCAGTGGTATAACGACTATGAGATACTATTACATCCAGAGATAAGAGAGCATGTTAAGGATAGTGACGTTTTAATTTTAATGCTATACCATCGTTACCAGTTGTTAGTTAAGCATCTTATACCAGCAATACGACAAGTTATGCTGGAGCAATACCCACTTATTACTACTGAAAAACGCCCTCTTGTGCTTGAGAAAATAGAGGAAATTATAGAGATGACGGCCGAAGAGGTAATTTTTGAAATGTTCAACCTCGAAATAGGTCAATCCATAGGAGTTAACGTGCGTGAGAAGTACCCAGAGATTGACAAGTGGATTGATTTTTATTGTCGTCCCGCTAAACCACATTTTATTGATGATTCTCTTAGGGAAAGGATGCCATGGCTAACCGATGAGCAGTGGGAAAAAATAAAGGAGGAGGACAGACAGGAGACGCTTGAAACCTTTAACTGGGAAAGAAAACGGATTTTTGATTTTATTAACGCCCTTCAATCCGTATTCATTGAGTACTACCCTCAGCTACTCGATCTGAATAGCGATGAGTGGGTTATTTATGCAGTTAATGTTCGCGAATCGCATACGGATTATCTTGAACGATGTGAGTATATAGAGTGTTTTATAGAGGCAGGCTTTCCCCAGGAGGATATTAAACTTCCTTATAAGGAGCTTAGGGAAAAGATGGATGAGTACCTGAAAAATAAATGGAATATTAAAGGCAAGGTTTAGCAAAGATTGTTTATTAAACAGCAGCATCTGCTAAGAAAAAAACGAAAAGAGTGCAAATGAGGAATAAACAATGTTCTAACACATGGCGAACTAAGTGAAGTCCTATAATAGTTTGCTGTTAATTGATTTTTAAACATATTCCTTTTGCAGGTTTTTTATGGAAAGTAAATTTATGCGTGGGGAAAATATTTGATAAAACCCAATTCTGGACACTTGTAATTTTTATTCATTTTTTATTAGTTTTTTGGGATACCCAAACAACGCCAACATGATTTCTAATGATTTTTGTTTAATAATTGGAAAAAGATTGCCTAATTGACTTAGTCCTATAATTCCTAGACCTTTAAGCGTTGAGCCAATTTGGTCAATATATTTTTTTGCCGTCGGATATTTTGAGATTATCTCAAAGCATATATAGATAATTCCAATCAAAATAATTGATTGAAATAACCTCGAAATTATTTTGATTCGCTTCAGGAATTTTAGGAAAAACACTGAAAGTTTTACGAAAAATAATGAGAATTCTTCGAGAAATAGTTAGTGCTTCTGCAAAAACTTGTTGGACTCTAGTAGAAAAGATTTGTACTTCTACTAAAGTTTGGAAATTAACAAAGGAGATTTTAAGAGGCAACAAGTTAAAAAATTATTTCGGAAGCAAATGACCCAATAGAACTTGCAAACTTGTCAGGGTTTTATTAAAAGGGCGTTGCTTAAGCTCTGTAAACAAATGCGTTAATACTCATACCAGCACCTACCGATGCAAAAATTAGAATATCTCCCTTATTAATTTTATGTTCAGGTAATTGACCCTTAAGGATCATATCATAAAGCGTTGGCACTGTAGCTACAGAGCTATTTCCTAGTTCATGAATATTCATTGGCATTATCTTATCGGGAATTTCTCGAATTTGATATAGTTTATAGAAACGTTGGATTATTGCCTCATCCATCTTCTCATTTGCCTGATGAATTAATATCTTTTTAACTTGTTCAATAGGAATTCCTGATTTATCCAAAGCCGCTTTCATTGCTAAAGGAACATTTAAAAGCGAATACTCATATATTTTACGACCAAGCATTTTAATATATCGTATTTTAGGATCACTTTCAGGAGCATTTGATTTACCAAGATATAGGTAATATGCTTCTTCTTTTGAATGTGAAACCATTGCCGATGAAAGCAATCCGGTTTTCTCATCCGATTCAACTCCTTCTAGTATTGCAGCTCCTGCTCCGTCAGAGAAAATCATCGAGTCCCTATCATACTTGTCTACCATACGTGAAAGTGCATCCGCACCAATTACTAGGCATCGTTTTGCAAGCCCTGATTTAATGTAACTATCCGCTTGAATTACTCCTTGTACCCACCCAGGACAACCAAAAATAATATCGTATGGTATACACGATGAACTTGCTATATCTAAATTGTGTTTAACCCTTGATGCGATACTTGGTAGTGTGTCAGTCTGAATAGTATCTTTTATAACATCGCCAAAGTTTTGAGCAACAATAATTTGATCAATCGTTTCACGATCTATCCCAGCATCCTCTATAGCTCTTTCTGCAGCAATAGTAGCAATATCCGATGCAGTTTGATCCTTCTTAACCCAACGTCGCTCTCTAATCCCAGTAATATCTCTGAATTTCTCAACAACCTCACGACCCCCACCTATAGATGTTTCATCTTTTTCATAGAATTTGGTTCTAGTGAAATGCAAATTCAAAACTTTTACTTCGGGTATATAACAACCTGTTCCAGTTATGATTGTATTGAGGTTTTTCATGATGTAAAAGATTAATCTTAAGATTAAAAAAGAAAAAAAACGTTGCAATATAACACAAAATTTATCGAAAATACAAATTATTAATGCTATATATTGTTAATAATCCCCCCAAAACGAGTTCGTATAGTTCTAAAAATTGAGTTAACTTTGCCCAACCTAAATGAATAATCATAAATCAAATATATCATGAAATTTTTTATTGACACAGCAAACCTTGATCAAATCAGAGAAGCTAACGATTTAGGAGTTCTTGATGGTGTTACAACTAATCCATCTTTAATGGCCAAAGAGAATGTTAAAGGAGATGCAAATATTAAAAAGCATTACGTAGATATTTGTAATATCGTTAAAGGAGATGTAAGTGCCGAAGTAATTGCTCTTGACTATGAGGGGATGATTCGTGAAGGTAAAGAGTTAGCGGCTTTGCACCCACAGATTGTTGTTAAAGTCCCAATTACAAAGGATGGGATTAAGGCTATTAAATATTTCAGCGATCATGGCATTCGCACCAACTGTACTTTAGTTTTCTCAGTTGGACAAGCTTTGCTTGCTGCAAAAGCAGGTGCAACCTATGTTTCCCCATTTATTGGTCGTCTGGACGATGTTTCTACAGATGGAGTTGAACTTATTCGTCAGATTGTAAATGTTTACAACTACTACGAGTACGAAACTAAAGTGCTTGCAGCTTCAATTCGTCATACAATGCATATTATTCAGTGCCTTGAAGCAGGGGCTGACGTATCAACCTGTCCGTTGAGTGCAATCTTAGGTTTACTCAACCACCCACTTACTGATATTGGTTTAAAAAAATTCCTTGAGGACTATAAAAAGGTAAATGGTTAATAACCCAACAAGTTATTAAAATCCAAAACTTGCAGGTGTTACCATTTTTCAAAACGAATGCTAATAAAAATCTACCCACAAAATCCTAACCCACGTGAAATATCCCGTGTGGTTGGGGTTTTGCGCAATGGGGGAATTATCATTTACCCTACCGATACCGTTTATGGTTTAGGGTGCGATATTACTAATCAAAAGGCTGTTGAAAAGATAATCAGATTAAAGGGTTTAAAAACCAAAGAAGCTCACTTTTCTTTCATCTGCTCTGACCTTGGGCACATTGCTGATTTTGCAAAGGTTGATAACCCTACCTTTAAATTGATGAAAAAAAATCTCCCAGGGCCTTTTACGTTTATTCTACCTGGATTAAACAAAGTTCCTGACTACTTTATCAGCAAGAGAAAAACTGTAGGCATTAGAATTCCCAGTAATAATATACCGATTGAGATTGTAAAAGAGCTAGGTAATCCAATTCTAACCACTTCAATTAAGGACGATGATGATGTTGTAGAGTATACAACTGATCCTGAGTTAATTCATGAACGATATCAGAATTTGGTTGATATTGTTATTGATGGTGGCTATGGCGATAACACCCCATCTACAGTCGTCGACTGTACATCCGATGAGCCTGAAATAGTAAGAGAAGGTAAGGGTGAATTGATATTCTAATGACAATTTTAAGGGGCAAAATAATATCTGTAAACGAATAAAATGCCCATTTTTCCACAAATAACACTGGCAATACTTGCTGGAGGGAAGTCCTCAAGAATAGGCGGTAGGAATAAAGCTCTACTTGAGATCGATGGAATTACTTTTATTCAGAGAATTCACCAAAAATTAAGCCCTGTTTTTAACAATGTTATTGTGGTTTCTAATGAATTAACCGATTTTGGAATTGAAAATATTGTAGTTTACTCTGATATTATCAAGGGAATAGGACCTCTTGGCGGAATACACAGCGCATTAGAAAACTCAATAGAACCTGCAATTTTTGTTGTTTCCTGTGATATGCCATTTGTGGATTCAGAAATTGCAGTTGATATGACAAACGAATTTCTTAAAAATCAGCCAGACATCCTTGTTCCATTAATTGGCACTTATGAAGAACCTCTTTTTGCTTTGTACTCAAAATCATTAGTAGGACAAATAGAATCAATGGTGAGTTCGACCAATGGGCGACCCGTTACGGATTTATTTTTAATTTCAAAAACTAATTTCTACGAAATTCCCGAAAACCCTACAACCAAAAAATGTTTTACAAACATTAACTCATTTGATGATTTTAAGGATTTGTTATTTCATTTGTGAATTTGTAAGCCATTTTATGATTATTTCAGAATATTTGTTGGTTAAACTCCTCATTAAATTTCATTTTTTTTCTAAATCAATCGATTGCATTAAAAAAGTTAGCAAACTGGATTGTTAAATTTTATGGATCACCTTTTTTATTTACCTTTGTAAAGAATATAAAACAGTTACATTAATCATTAAAACTTTAGCTATGGCAAAAATAAAAGTAGCTATTAACGGATTTGGTCGCATAGGACGTAACGTTTTCAAGATTGCGCTTGAGAGACCTGAACTTGTAGTAGTGGGTATTAACGATCTAACAGACACCAAAACTTTAGCTCACCTTTTAAAATACGATTCAACTCAAGGACGTTTTAACGGCAAGGTTGAATTTGATGCAGAAAATCTTATCGTTAACGGTGTTAAATACCGGGTACATGCTGATAAAGCACCAATTAACATCAAGTGGACTGAAACTCCAGATGTTGTGATTGAGTCAACAGGGATTTTTACTAAGCGTGAAAGCGAAAAAGGTGGATACGGTGATCATATTAAAAATGGTGCAAAGAAGGTTATTCTAACAGTTCCTTCGAAGGATGAAATTGATAGAATGATTGTACTTGGGGTTAATGATGCAGATCTAAGACCTGATGATAAATGCATTTCCAATGCAAGTTGTACAACTAACTGCTTGGCTCCTGTAGTTAAAATTCTAAATGATGTTTTTGGTGTAGAGCGTGGATTCATGAACACTATTCACTCTTACACAAACGATCAACGTATATTAGATGCACCTCATAGTGATCTTCGTCGTGCACGTTCATGCGCTTTATCACAAATTCCAACCACTACTGGTGCTGCAAAGGCTGTAGGAAAAATTATTCCTGAACTTAAGGGTAAAATTGATGGCACTTCTGTTCGCGTTCCAACTCCAACAGGATCTTTGGTTGATTTTACCGCTGTCCTTAAGAAAGAAGCTACTAAGGATGAAATAAATGCGGCTATGAAAAAAGCTGCAGAAGGAGCAATGTTAGGTATTATTGAATATACAGAAGATCCTATTGTTTCAGTTGATGTTATACACAATACCCATTCAGCTATTTTTGATGCACAAAGTACGATGGTGAATGGTAATATGATTAAAGTATTTGCTTGGTACGATAACGAATGGGGATATTCCTGTCGAGTTGTAGATTTGATAAACAAACTATTCTAGTATAACAGAAAACCCCGGGATTTTCCGGGGTTTTCTATATCCTAACACCAAGGATCATAACATCATCAGTTTGATCGTTAACACCTTTCCAATTTTCAAATGTCTTTAACAGGATGTCATTTTGGCTAGACATATCTTCTGGTGCTATTTTTATTAAAAGTTCTTGAAAATTTCTCATCAGGTATTTTTTCTTTGTTGAACCTCCAAATTGATCAGAAAATCCATCGGAAAATAGGTATAAACAATCATTCTTTTGAAGTTGGAAGTTCTTTTGAGTGAAAGTTCTATTTTCATTAATTGATTTACCAACAAGTATTTTATCTCCTTTAAGGCGAATGAGTTCATTTTCTCTTACTATAAATGCAGGATTATAGGCTCCTGAAAACTGTAACTCTAAGGTTTTAAGATTGATTTTACATAATGCAATATCCATTCCATCCTTAGCATCGTATATATTATTCTTTCGACTTAATGCAGAGATAACCTCTTTACGCATATCGTTTAATATGCTGCTTGTACTATCGATATCATGGCGGTTCACAATTTCGGATAATAATGCAATTCCCAGCATGCTAAGTAATGCTCCTGGTATCCCATGCCCAGTACAATCTGCAGCAGCAATTATTATATGATTACCAATTTTTTGAACAAAATAAAAATCACCCCCTATTATACTTCTGGGCAGATAAAGAATAAAACAATCGTTAAAATTTTCTTTTAAAGAGTCATCTCCGTGTAGAAGAGCATTTTGGATATAGCTGGCATAAAGTATACTGTCATCTATATTATTTTTATATTGCATTAATAAATCACGTTGAAGAAGAATCTCATCGCTTTGAACTTCGAGTTTTATATTTTGCTGAGCAATCTTTTCATTTTGCTCTTGTAATTCAACATTTAATACCTTCAAATATTCCATCTGAGTACTAATCTCTTCGGTAAGTTGCGATAGTTCACTATTGTTTTTCTTTAGATTACCATTCTTCTCGGAGATAAGTTTTAGTAGTTTGATATTTTTAGTTTGGGATGTTCTATAAGCATCGGAGGTTATGACACGAACTGATTCAAAGAAGAACGAGAAAAAGAATATTGCGCTAAAGATGGATAGAAACCTTACTATAAACTCAAAATCATAATACTCATTTTGAAAACAACTAAATGAAAAATAGATTATTGATGTTCCAATTAAAAGTAAATTATATAACGATCCAATTTTGCGACCTAAAAGAAAAATGCTAAAAGGTGGGAAGACATAATACCAGTAGATTCCAGGGAAAATATAATGACTTTTTATATTTAGCAGTGTTGAGCCATTGCGGACAAGAAATAGAACTTCGAGGCAGTACAAACCGAATACTAGTACATGACTAACAACAACAATTTTTTTTCTGAGGTTTAAGAAAAGTTGCATCGATACTATAATAAGTATGCAGCATATATAAACGTAAGAAAGTTTGTAATCGTGTAATTTGAACATCCTAAAGCTATAAAATAGCAAATAGAAGATACCAATTATAGAAAATAGGTTAATGAGAGTAACCTTTCTAACATCTTCGTAAATTAAACTACCCCTTATATTTGCAGAAAGAAAACCGTATGAAATTCTTTTAAATCTGTTCATTTAAATTGAATAATCTTATTTTGTTATACATTGAGTTTAACCCAAAATTCAAATTAAAGGATTGATAATTGTATAAATATTGATACAAAACTATAAAAGATAGGAAATTTACTAAAATAAAATGGTAATAAAAAAATATGACCTTGAATTAGTTTTCTTTGTATTTGATAATGACGATTAATCGTTCAAATTTGCGATAATTCAAAGTTTAAATCTATATTTTAGCGGTTATTTGTTTTTAAACTTAGCAAATACCAATTAAATAAATTCGGCGTACAATTACGCTGTTTTCAAATTTTAAAATTATTGAGATTAGGAATGAGTGAAACCTTCAAATTATTAGTAATATTTGATCTCAATCCTTTATTCGTAGCGTAACGCTTCAATAGGATCTAACCGGGAGGCTTTAACTGCTGGCAGGTAACCTGAGGCTAATCCAACACAGAAACAGAGGCTAAGCCCAATAAATATCCAATTCCATGGAACTATGAATGGACTTCCCAAAAATAACGACATTAAATTGCCTAAAATAATTCCTAATATAACTCCAAGTAGACCACCAATAATACAAATCATAATGGCCTCAAATATAAATTGTTGCTTAATGGTAGTTGATTTTGCTCCAATTGCTTTTCTAGTACCAATTTCACGAGTACGTTCTGCTACGGCAACAAGCATAATATTCATCAAGCCAACGGCAGCTCCTATAAGTGTAATTAAAGCAATAATAGTTGCAGCATAAGTAACATATTTAAATAAATCCAACATTATTTGTGCTAAACTATCACTTTTCTCAATGTTAAAATCCGATTCATCAGTGGCTTTAAGATTTCTCACAATTCTAAATATTCCCTCAGCTTCACTTACTGCGTAGTCCAAAAGTTTAGAATCATTGGGCATTACGCTAATTGTATAGTCCATATTTGGCCGAGAGAAATAGGTTGCAACATTACCATATGGAAGCATTACAGAACGATCTGGTCCACCATTAAAACCTGTGCCCTTTGTTTTCAGTACACCTACTACTCTGTATTTTCCTCCACCAACACTTATAAACTTATCAAGTGGATTCTCGTTTTTATCAAATATCTTTTTTGCAACTTCAAAACCAATAATGGCAACAGCCCTTCCAGCCTCTAACTCGTGCGATGAAAAATTACGTCCAGTATTTATCTCCAAACCAGCAGTTGTAAGATAATTCTCATCAATCCCGTAAACAGAAATATTTGGATTGGTCTTTTTTGATTTTTGTTTAATTGTGCTTGTGCCTGATGCGTTCACAGAAATTGATATAACAGAGGGGAATTGGAATCTATCTTTAAACTCTTGTGCTTGCCTCATGCTCAAATAAGGGTGGTTTAATGTACGATAACGTTTTCCACCAACATGTACATGCGATCCTCTACTTACAATACTGAATGTATTTGCTCCCATGTTTAAGAATTCACTGCTGATGCTGTTATTGATTGAATCAGTGGCTGTAAGCACTCCCACTAAAACCATTATGCCTAAAGCAATAATGAAAATTGTTAATATTGAGCGTAATTTATTTGAACGTATAGCGTTCAAAGAGATTTTTATATTCTCTTTTAAAAGTGCACCGAATTTCATAGTTTTAATTTTGAGCTTACGAGTCAAAGTTAATAGATCTTTAGTAACCCGTAAGCTAAAAAACTATAAATAGTTGATAGTAACATTCTGAAAAGATTATTTTTATACAATTATTTTTTTTGTATAAATACTTGGTTATACAACATGGAGTAGCAGTTAACTTTTTACGAGTTACTTTTATCTTTCAAATTATAACTTTTCTAGTATTTTTGTAAAAAAAGATTGATGAATATTGAAAGTCGAATAGATGCTTTTGTTATACTTGGCGAAAGAATGCTTTCTGAATCAGTTCAGAATAGCAATTCTCGATTTGAAAAATTCATTCAGGAAGCCAGTATTCATAACCCTTGGTTTACTTCTGAAAACATATACTTTGCAATTGATTCTATTGCCAATTTGTGGCTTAAACGGGAGGCTCTAAACACATTAATAGCAAAATATCCAAGAGCCTATTTTACGCCCAAAGAGAGTAAAAAGGTTGTCGTAATAATGGCTGGAAATATTCCATTTGCAGGTCTTCACGATTTAATTTGTGTATTACTTACTGGGCATCGTTTTTTGGGAAAAGTTTCGTCAAAAGATGGGCATTTAATGGCAGCCATAATAAGTATGTTATATGAGATAAACCCTGAGTTTTCAGATTTAATTGAACTCTCTGAATCCACCTTGCATGGTTTTGATGCAGTGATTGCTACTGGTAGCGATAATTCATCGCGCTATTTTGATTACTATTTTAAAAATTACCCAACAATAATTCGTAAACATAAAAATAGCATCGCTGTTATAACTGGGAATGAAACTCATGATGAACTCACAAAGCTTAGCGATGATATTTTCCTGTACTTTGGATTGGGTTGTAGGAATGTTTCTAAATTAATGGTTCCTAAGGGTTATTCTTTTATTTCAATGTTACAGGCTTTTAAGGCATGGCAGAACCTTGATACTCATAACAAGTATATGAATAATTACGAGTTTCAGAAGACGATAAACCAAATGAACTTAATAGATCATATCGATACAGATTTTATGCTTCTGAAACAGAATGAATCTATTGGTTCAACAGTGGGTGTTGTTCATTATCAGGAATATGAAAAAATTGAAGATGTACAGGTTTATATTGATAATCATTCTGATGAGTTACAATGTGTTGTTGGTGATAGTGAACTAATTCCAAGTGCTATTCCTTTTGGAACAAGTCAAAGTCCAAAACTGAATGAGTTTGCCGATGGCATTGATACTATAGAATTCTTGAGTAAACTCTAACCCTTTATTCCAGTTTTATGATACAAATAGTAAAATATTCAAATAAGGCAATCAAATATTTCCATCTATGATCTATAAGTTTAGAATGATTTCTGGCGACGAAAGAGTTTTCCTACGGGATTATGAGGTTGATTCAAATCAAACATTTTTAGACCTTCATAAAATAATTCAGGATAACCTTCAATACGATTCATCTCAATTAGCATCATTCTTCCTTGCCGATGAGAGTTGGAATAAAGGGTTAGAGTTAACTTTAATCGATATGGAGAATGATGGAGGCCCAGCTGCTATTCCTATGGATTCGATTAAGATCAAAGAGGTAATGAAGGAGAAAAAAGAACGATTACTTTACGTTTATGACATCTTAACTGAAAACTCTTTTTTTATTGAATTGATGGATATTTACACACCTGATTGTAAGAAGAAATATCCTATTTGCACCGTGTCGGTTGGTGAACCTCCTTTGCAATCAGAATTTGAAAATATATCAACCAATCCAGTGAATGATGATAATTCCTTCAATGATATCATAGATGAGTTTGATTCACAAGAATTTGATTATGGTTCAGAGGGATTTGATGGTGATGATTCTTAGAACTGCTATATAATTTAGTTTACTTGCATTCGAATATCTTTGCTAATTATTGGCAATTAATCAGCTTTTGATGCTGAACTTAAATAAAAGAAATGCCAACAGAGTCAAAATTTCTTATTGTTTTACTTGGCCCAACAGGAGTTGGTAAAACCGATCTCAGTATTACGCTTTCCTACCAATTCAATGCACCAATTCTATCAGCAGATTCACGTCAGTTTTATAGGGAGATGAGAATTGGAACAGCGGCACCCGATCAAACTATTCTTAATAATGCACAACACCATTTTGTGGGTAATAAGTCAATCCTTGATAGGTATAGTTGCGGAATATTTGAACTTGAGGTACTTGAACTTTTGGAAAACCTATATAAGAGTCATAATTCAGCCCTACTTGTTGGTGGTTCTGGCTTATACATTGATGCTGTTTGTTCTGGAATTGATGACTTCCCTTCACCAGATGGCGAATTAAGGCGAGATCTGTATGCGAGACTTCAAAGTGAGGGAATTGACAGTTTGAAAAACCATCTCAAAGAAATCGATCCAGAATACTATAATCAGGTTGATCAAAATAATACCCAGAGAATTTTGAAGGCTCTTGAAGTATGTTTGCAAACCGGAAGAACCTATTCTTCATTCTTAACAAATACTAATAAACCTCGTCCATTTACTTTAATCAAAATTGGGCTGAATCGTCCCCGAGAGGAACTTTATCAACGTATCAATAATCGAGTTGATGATATGCTTACTAATGGCTTGGTTGCAGAGGTTAAAGGTTTATATGATTTTAAGCATTTAAACGCCTTAAATACCGTTGGCTATAAAGAGATTTTTGACTACCTTGATGGCAGGATATCATTAGAAACTGCAATAGAGCTAATAAAGCGAAATTCACGACGTTACGCTAAAAGACAGCTAACATGGTGGGCTCGCGATAAAGAGATTACTTGGTTTCACCCAGAACAGGTAGATAGCATAGTTGACTTGATTAATTATCGTATTTCAAATGGATGAATCATTAATAGGGAGAGGCTCAGTAAACCAGACCCTACCCGAGCCAATTGCTTTTAATTGTTGGAAGCATCATATGGGATATGTAAAGGAAACTCTGATTTCAAATGACTCATATAATTTCAGTCATATAAAAATTAATGAAATCATAGAGTTTATAGGCAATACCAATGTTGATTTTTATTATGGTAGTCTAGAACCTAATAATATATCCAATCAGATAATTAGTAGGATGACTGCTGAAATTGATTTAAACATTAGTAATTTTAAAGAATGGGTAAGGTCAAATGATAGTGATTACAAAGAAATAGTTTTATCAGATGGATCAAGTTGGACAATTAGGCTTGGTCAGATCAACAATCGTTTTATTCATATTCATCCAAGTAGATATTCCAAGAAAACTATAAGAGTTAAAAGTTCTACTTTAAAAACTGCAATTGCATTTTTTTATAATTATGGTTTTTCTAATGAAAATTTTTCGGTTGAAAAGATAAATTATATTAGGCATAAAATCGTAAAACTCTCCCCTTTTAAGTCAAACTCCTCTCTTGTTGCACTCTCCAGAGTAGTAGGTGTTTTTTTATTGGATTAATAATGTCTACAGTGTTTGCGTCTATATAAAAAGCATATAATCAGCAGATTAAGTTGGTTGTTAAAGGCTGTTGTAAATCATCTTTATTTCATTACTCGTATGAAACAAATCTAATTATATAGCGTTTATGTAAATGAAAAGCAACTTCATAGATTAGGTTTTAGGGTTAATAGTTGGTTACTATTACTGTTGCTTTCTTAGGTTAATTTTTAGGGTGTAAAAACGGGATCTTAAGATCCCGTTTTTATTACTCTTAAAAAATCATAATAGCTCATCAAATTTTAAATACTTTTGTTGTTTAAATTTCCTGTTTGATGAGATTACCTTTATTATATTTTTTTTTGGTAGTTACAATCTTTTGTACTTGTAATAGTTCAACTAGTAGTTATAAAAAACAGCAAGTATTCCGTTACAACGAAAGTAAAGGTATTTCTACACTCGATCCTGCTTTTGCCAGAAATTTACCCCTCATTTGGCCTGCTCATCAACTTTATAATGGATTAGTTCAACTCGATGATTCCTTAAAGGTAAAACCATGTATTGCTAAAAAATGGGAAGTATCAAGCGATGGAAAGATTTTTACATTCTTACTAAGAGGGGATGTATACTTTCATTGTTCTGAGGTTTTTCCTAATGGCATTGGTCGAAAGGTTATTGCATCAGATTTTGTTTATAGCTTTAATCGAATACTCAATCCCGAGATTGCATCACCGGGGGCATGGGTTCTATCTATTTTAGAAAAGGATCGAGTGGGTACTCATAATGGTTGCGCAGCACTTAATGATTCGGTATTTCAAGTATATCTAAAAAAACCTTTTCCTGCTTTTCTGGGGATGCTATCAACGCCATATTGCTATGTAATTCCTTATGAAGCAATTGAATTGTATGGCAAGGAGTTTCGAAATCACCCAGTTGGAACGGGTCCGTTTTTCTTTAAATATTGGAAGGAAGGAGAAAAGTTAATTTTAAGGCGAAATTCAAGATATTTTGAAAAAGATAATAAAGGTTTAAGACTTCCCTACTTGGAGTCTATAAGTATTTCGTTTATTGCCGATAAGCAATCGGAGTTTCTCGAATTTATTAAAGGGAATATCGATTTTATTTCTGGTGTCAACCCAGCATCAAAGGATGAGTTATTAACTAGAAATGGTAATTTAAATCCTCGATATACTGGCAAGATTAAAATGCTAACTGGTCCTTACCTGAATACTGAATACTTAGGAATTCTTGTAGATAGTACAAATCAATCATTTAAATCCAACCCTCTTCTTTTACAAAAGGTACGAAAAGCAATTGGGTATGGTATAGATCGAAGTAAGATGATGATGTATTTGCGCAGTAATATTGGATATCCCGCTTTCAATGGTTTTGTTCCTAATGGCATGCCTGATTTCAAAGATGCAACAAAAGGATTCCATTATAACCCAGAATTATCTCAAGAACTTTTAAAGGAGGTAGGGTTTAGTACTTCCAAAACGCTACCTTCACTCTCCCTTGCTACAACTGATGATTATGTGGATATCTGTGAATTTATTCAGCATCAGCTAAACGATTTGGGATTTGATATTAAGGTTGATGTCTACCCAGGTGCTGCTTATCGTGAAATGCTGGCTAATTCAAAACTTAAATTTTTTAGAGCATCTTGGGTTGCTGATTATGCAGATCCTGAAAATTACTTGGCTCTTTTTAATAGTATTAACTTTAGCCCATCAGGACCAAATTATACCCATTTTAAAAGTCAGATATACGATAATTTATACACCAACTCTTTATCAGAGATGTCTCAGCAAAAAAGATTGAAACTATATAGAGAGATGGATTCAATTATTATTGATAACGCCATTGTTATACCTTTATATTATGATGAGGTAATACGATTTGTTCAAAATGATGTTGAAGGTATGAAATGTAATCCAATGAATTTACTTATTCTTAAAAATGTTAGAAAGCAAATAGAATAGTACTATGATAGTAGTTGCAGATAGCGGTTTGACTAAAACTGATTGGCGGATTGTACTTTCCAATAAATCGATCGTATCTTTTGAAACCAAGGGATTAAGTCCTTTTTTTAGTAGTAGTGAAGATTATAGTAATGCCTTAAAATCAGCATTCCCTTCGTATTTGAACCCTCTTGAGGTTTCAAAAGTTTTTTTTTATGGTTCTGGTTGTGCTGGGGATGAGAAAGGCACTTTGGCTCAACAGGCACTTCGAGAATTCTTTGTAAACGCAGAATCGAATGCTTATTCCGATATACTTGCTGCCGCAAGATCATTATTTGAGGAAGGGAGAGGGGTAATTGCAATATTAGGAACCGGATCAAACATAGGCTATTATGATGGAATAAAGGTTGCTCATTACACGCCATCACTTGGCTTTATTCTTGGCGATGAGGGTAGCGGTGCTTATTTAGGTCGACAGCTTATTCAAGCATATTTCTATGGCCTTTTACCTGCCGAATTATCAGAATCTTTGCATAATCGTTATAACCTAAATTTAAGTGATATTCTTGATCGAATATATTGTCAACAGAAACCATCAACTTACCTGGCCTCATTTGTTCCTTTTATAAAAGAGAATATTAGCAATGAATATATATCTCAAATGATTTATAATGTATTTGAAAAACTTTACGAATTTCACTTAAAACGGATACCCGAATTAAAGACATACGGACTTGGGGTAGTTGGTTCAGTTGGTTTTGTATTTAGCGATTTTTTGAATGAAATTGCTCAGGATAAAGGTTTTGAGATAAATAGGATAATTCAATATCCTATAGAATCTTTAGTTAACTATCACATTCAAAAAGAAAATTAAAGATTACTAAAATGAAAATTAGTTTTTCGAGTTAGATGTTCTGCTAATTTACTGCATTCTATAGATTTAGAATTTTCTCCAAGTTGTAATAGAATTTTTGAAAGGTTCTTCATTAGCTTAACTTCTAGGATTCTGTAACCTGCTATATTGCTCAATTCCGTAGAATTTCTGTAACAATCATAAGCTTTTGTCATTTCATTACTATTTAAATAGTATGAAGCCTTTAGAAGTTGGCCGAGGATTTGTAATGAGTGGTTATACATAGGGTTGAGTAAGGATAGAATCAAATCGATTTCAATAAAATCTTTTAAATCTAATTTTGTACCTAAGGTTAACTTACTATATAATCGATAAATTCTTAGTTCTTTACTTAGTGGAATGGGTTTTTTAGATTCAGCAAGTTCGTCTGCTTTTGTAAGTTTTGCTAAAATGCTATGCTGATTTGTTATAATAAGTGCGTTATAAAAGGGAATTTCGAAGGAACCATATTCGTAATTACTATTTTTATGAAGTTCATTTAAATACTCCAAAGCTTGATCTAGAACAAGTTTAGGATCTTCATTCTTAATAAGAATATGATACATACATTTGCAGGCAAACCACATGCCTATGATGTTTGGGTTAAGATTATTACTTTGAGGGAATCCTTCTACTTGCCTATAGAATCTTTCAATTCTTCCATCATCTAATGCAAAAAAACCAGCGTAAACATTATAAATATTTGAATAAAAAATTTCCACAGGATCTGAACTATTTTTTGAATAATGACTTAGACTGAAAGAAAATGATCCAGTAATATTATTTATATCGGGGTAGTCTTCAAATAAATATTTTCGGGCAATATTATTTTTTGTATATATCGGTATTAGAATTTTGCGTAAATATTCATCTTTTCTAAGGGTTATAGCTATATTAGGTAATGCTAAAACTGCGCTTAGAATGTTTATGTCCAATTCAAAAAAACTTTTTAAAGGCTCAGCTACCCGATCCTTATATGCAAATTGATAAAGTCGTATAATCAGATTAGGTAAAATCTCATTAGCAGCATATTTTTTTGCCACCTTTTTAAATAATGAGATTGAAATACTATTCTCTTTTTCAAGGTAGGCTTTTGTGAGTAAAATTTCAAAAAGATTTCTATTTGAAATTTTTATTATCTTACTATAACCACCATATTTATTTTCAATATCCTCTTCAATAATAATTCCAAAAGATATCAAATCTTCATATGCTCTAAAATAGTTTCCTGCAAGTTTTAGATGTATTGGATAAATCTCTTTTAAAACGTTTTTCTTTACCTCATCAGGCAATAGTCCATAATCAGAGAGTTCAAGAATTTTGTTTAGTATATCAATTTTTTCTTCTGAATATTGGGCGTTATAAACCTGCTTATTAAGGAATTCTCTATAAATTTCAATTTGATCACTCAGCAAATATTCATTCTCGGGGTGAAACACATCAATGAAAAGTTGTAGGAAAAATGGGTACGATAAGGTTTCTTTTAATTCCAAAGAGAACTCTTCAACCAGCGTTCTTTTTGAAAATTTTGAATTAATAGTATTATCGAGAATTTTTTGAATCTCATCAGAGGTAAGCAAAGGCATATTTGCCTCTTCCGCTGAAAAGGAGATGGGTTGAATGCAAAACCATTTTTCATTATTGTCGATAAATGGCTTAAATTTAGTCCATGTATAGTGTCTGGCAGAAATAATAATTTTAAGCCAACCTGCTGTTGAGAATTTAAGTGAGAAATCTGCTAAAGAAGAATAAACTTTTTCCATTTTAGCACCATGAAGGTTTGATTCGTCAAGTGCATCTATTATAAGGATAAATTTCCCTGGTGGGTTTACTCCACTACCGAGGATACCTCTTAAGAAATTATAATCGGGTGAAAGACCTAGTTGATGCAATAGCCAGTCTTCAAAATAGGCCTCAGAATTTGCAAATGAATAAAGGGAAATAGCCTGTAAAAAAAGGATGATATTTGTTGAAAAATTTTTCTTTGTTGAGTTTTTCTCATACCAATTTGCAAGTAATGTAGATTTACCAAATCCACCCGGGCCAATTAAGGCCGTGGAATTATACTCGCTTTTGATGAAAAAATCCATTCTTTCATCAGCAAATTGTCTGTGAATGGTTTTATTAAAACTAATACCGCTCTTACGTTTTATATGATCGAGCGTACTGATACTTATTTTTTTTGATTTTTCTAAAACCCTATCCCAAGTATCAATCATATTGGTATGACTGTTACTCGATATCCTGTTGTTATCGATAAAGTGCTCCCAATCTCTTAAACCAATGTAACGTGAAAGTATATCAAGCGTGACACGTGATGGATTAGAATTCGTAAGAAGAAGACCAAATATTCTTCTAAGAGTTGCTGGGCTTAAATACTCTCTGGTTGTTTCTAATATATTGTTAGAAAGTAATTTACAATCTTTTTGACAAATTATTTTCTTGCCAAATGTCTTTTCTACAGAGTTTTTAAGTTTTTCAATCATTTAAACTGAACAAAAATTAAATATTAGCATAATCATCTGATAATATTGTTATTTACAAATGTAGTAAGGATTATTATTTTTTAATAGACATGAAAAAGAAAATTGACTACTTTGACCACTTGCTATAGATATTTGACAAAATACATTTGTGAAAAATATTCTAAATGCTGGTTGGAGATTTAACCGAATCGGAGAAAAAAAAACATTCAGAACTTGTTCAAGTTGGAAGAGTGCAGATTATTGGGGGAATAAAAAATATAGTTTCCAAAAATTTTTGCTGTGATAATTCACTTTATTCAATTAAAAATTATCGCTCAAAAGTTGCCCTTATTACATTTAATGCTCGGAAAGAATATCTGAATGGCACAAATCATACATTTAACTATGGTTCTTATCAGGATGAGAAACAAAATATAGATGATATATTTCTAGAAACCAATGACGAAAAACATTTAGAATCAAGATTTTCTGAAGAAATGCATGTTTTTAATTATATCAAACCATTTCAAACGATTGATTTTGATGGTGTTCAATTACAAATCGAGGATTTCATTTACCAAATCCGCAATGGAAATCATAGTTGATTTTCTATGTTATTTGAAAAGTCCAATGGCAAAAATTCTCGAAACAACCGAAAATAGTCGAGTATTATTAAACAAAAAAGAACGAATGAAAAGGATAAGAATCTACCTAAGGGATTATTTTGAACCCATTGTGAAGATTGATTATGGTGTATTTATCATTTTTTTCTTAATAACGATGCTGTTTTTATTAACAATCATAAAAAATATTTGACCTAATAATATAACCATAACCTAAAACCACACAAAATGCTTAGTCAAGTTTGGAAATCGTGTCATGGATCTGTTTGTAGTTTGAATTTTCAAAACGAACGGGGTATAAGTATTGATACTCTTTCAGGGTTCAAAGTAAATGAATCATTGGTTACTACAGATTTTGCTTTTTACATTCCAAAAGCAAAGAAAGTTGAAATTTCATTTGTGGGTGATGATGCAAATAGTGTAGTAGCATCGATGAAAATTCCTTATAAAGAGTTTATTAACGATCTTCGTATAGGTGTGTTTGACGACCATACTGGGTACTCAATTTTCAATCTCGATTTTCCTGATTTCAAAGAAATTCCAAGCCTTAAGCTTAGTGAACGCAGGAAATTTTCGATAGGGCAACAAGTTGCTTTACTTGCTTTTAGTTTGGGTTATTCGAATTTATCGTTACGATCTGGAATAATCTCCTCATTTTTTACAAATCATGAAGGAATTCGTTTTTTTCAATACGATGGAATATCATGCTTAGGGAATAGTGGAGGACCAATTGTTGATCCAGAAACCATGCAGGTTATAGGCATCGTTTCTCGGAGAAATACCCCTGTATCACGCTCATATAAGCAACTAGTTGACATAATTACTGCAAATATTGATGAGTTAAGTAAAATACAGGGAATTGTTAAATACGGAGATGTTGATCCTATTCAAGTATTAATTGCAAATCAAAGTCAGATTAAACAACTTGCCAATAATATATATCGTTACTCAGCTTTTGGCACAACTCCGGTGGTGATGCTTGATCAAATCATTTCGTATTTTAACCAAAATGCAGTTATAGAATCTTGCAATGAGAGGATAGAGCAGGAATATGATTTAAATTTAAGTTAGGAATAGATTTAATACTTGAAAAAGGGTGTCCAAAAGTCTCGGACACCCTTTTTTATTAGTATCTGAAAGACCTTAAAAACATTCAATTTTCCGAGACTTAATTTTTCTTTTTGGATACTCTCTTTTTTTATTGCTGATTTAAACATCCCATGTTCAATAATTGTTAAATAAAATAAGCATGATGTGAAAATATTCTAACTAATGATTAAGGAGGAGAAAAGATGGAACTAAATGAAATTCTTTTGTTCTTGAAAAAAATAGAACTATTTAGGGATTTAAATGAGAATGAATTTAAAGAATTAGCTAAAAGTGTAAAGGAAAAGAAGTATGTTCCTAATGAACTCCTCTTTCGTGAAAATGGGTCAAGGGAAGATATTTTTATTATCTACAATGGAGAGGTAGAACTCTTTAAAAGTAATACTTATGGGGTTGAAACAAGATTAACTCTTTTTGGAAAGGGAGATTTTCTGGGCGAAGGCTCATGGGCAAATGATTCACCGCATTCTACAACAGCAAGAGCTTTACAACCAACAACTGTTTTGGCAATTAATAGGGATTTTTTCAATAAGAGTGCTGATACAACCCTTAAAATATTCTCAAATATTGCAAGAGTTATATCACGCAGAATGCGTAGTGTAAATAGCAGGATGGTTAATCCTGCAGCACAATATGAATCGGGAAGAACAAGAAGAGAACACGATCTATTAGGCGAAAGGGATGTTCCATTTGAGTACTACTATGGAATTCAAACTCTTAGGGCTATTGAAAATTTTAACATCTCTGGGGTTACATTAAATTTCTTTCCTGCGCTTATTGATGCACTATCAATGGTTAAAGAGGCTGCTGTAGAAGCAAATTACGATCTTGGATTAATTGATGAGAAGATTAAGGATGCTATAGTGTTGGCGTGTAAGGAGATTAAGAATGGGAAGTATCATAATCACTTCGTTGTAGATATGATACAGGGTGGTGCTGGTACTTCCACAAATATGAATGCGAATGAAGTTATCGCAAATCGCGCTATTGAGTTATTAGGACATGAAAAGGGCGAATACGAATATTGCCATCCTAATAATCATGTAAATTTATCGCAGTCAACAAATGATGCATATCCTACATCAGTAAAAATAGCGTTAATAAATTCAAATAAGAAGTTAGTTTTAGTGCTCGAAACGTTGGTTGAATCATTTAGGAATAAAGCAAGAGAGTTTTCTCATGTTATTAAAATGGGGCGAACGCAATTACAGGATGCTGTACCAATGACTTTGGGGCAAGAATTTGAAGCCTATGCTGTGACTTTGAAGGAGGAGGTTGAACGCTTAAACCAGAATGCTAGGTTGTTCCTTGAGGTCAACATGGGTGCAACCGCAATTGGAACAGGCATTAACTCTGAACCTGGTTATACCGATTTAGTTATTAAACATCTAAGAAGAGTAACAAATTTAGATATAGTTTTAGCATCTAACTTAGTAGAAGCAACTCAGGATACTGGTGCATTTATTATGTACTCTTCTGCGGTTAAGCGTTTAGCTGTAAAGTTATCGAAGATTTGTAATGATTTACGATTACTTTCATCTGGGCCAAGAACAGGTATTAATGAAATAAACTTACCACCAATGCAGCCAGGATCATCAATTATGCCTGGAAAGGTAAATCCTGTAATACCCGAGGTGGTTAATCAAATTGCTTTTAAGGTAATTGGAAACGATTTAACAGTAACAATGGCCGCTGAGGGCGGTCAACTAGAACTTAATGTTTTTGAGCCAGTTATTGTTCAAAGTATATTTGAATCCATTGAAATGCTTAAGAATGGGATGAATACCTTAAAGTATCGTTGTATTGATAGAATAACTGCAAATGAGGAACGTTGCCGTATGATGGTATACAATAGTATTGGGCTGGTAACAGCGTTAAATCCTTTCTTAGGGTACGAAACTTCAACCCGTTTGGCAAAGGAAGCGTTATTGAATAATAGAAGTGTATATGAGTTAGTGCTTGAGAAAAAACTTCTTACAAAAGAACAATTGGGTCAAATATTAGAACCTGAGAATATGATCAAACCTAGGAAAATGAAGTTGGATTAGAAAAAAAATAATATAAGATATTAGTATTAATTGAAATAGCAGATGTTTTTTTGCTGCATATTACGGTTAATATTATAGTTAGATTAAATTGTATAGAATTAGTCTATTATTGGCTAGTGTAAGAGTTAATATATAGAAACACCTAAAAATATGTATTTTATTCTTTTAAAAAACATATATTTGAGTTATAAATCCCTTAAAATCAAAAAGCATGAAAAAAACTGTATGCAAGAAAAATTTTGAAAGCATCAGGGATGCTAAAAAATTTGGGAAAAAAGAATTAAAAAAAATTCAAGGTGGAGCTTACGCAACTTCCACTTTGTGTGGAGGGGAACGAAGTGACACAAGAGCAGATCCAACCTCTTTAAATCTTGTTTAATGTCAAAAAATCTTTTTAAGAGGCGTGCTTATTATTTTGAGCACGCCTCTTAAAATTTTAAAGGAATCTTGTTTCTAAAATGATATTGATAATATCAAAAGAAAAAACAGAACTCTCCACAGAGGAAGTAATTGATTGGATTGTTTTTTTTGGAAAAAAATTTATTAGAATTAATGGAGACGAATTTTCCAAAAAAGGCAATGTTGAAATCTCTCTGGATAATTCAGATCTATTGATTAAATATAAAGACATAGAAATTCCTTTTAGTAAAGTAAGTTTTGTTTGGTTTAGAAGATGGTTGGATAGAGATTTTTATGACCTGTATAACAATAGTGATATAGATTATTCTATTATAGATCAGTTAATCTTTTATCAATCAAGCAATATAATATCTCTAAGAGAATTACTCTTTAAATTTTTAGATAAGAAAAAATGGTTGTCTCCTCCTTCAAAAATAGTATTAAATAAAATTCATGTGTTAGTTGAAGCAAGCAGAGTTGGATTTAATATACCTGAAACTAAAATATGTTCCACTAGGAGGGAGCTGATCAACTTTTTTAATACTCATAAAAAAATTATTTCTAAAGACCTGAATGATCCATTATTCTTTTTTGATGAGCAAAATTATTATACTTCTATTACAAATGTTATATCTAAGAGGAAGATATTAGGTCTTTCGGATGAATTTCCCCCTTCATTTTTTCAAAAATTAGTCGAGAAAAGGTATGAGATTAGAATTTTTTATTTGAATAAAAAATGCTATTCCATGGCAATATTTTCTCAGAACGATAAACGAACGAAAATTGATTTTCGCAACTATAATGAGGGTAACCCTAATAGATTTGTACCGTACAAATTACCTAGGGATATTGAGAAAAAGATAATTTTATTGATGCAAAACCTTGATTTGACAACTGGTTCAATAGACATGATTAAGGATAAATTTGGGAATTATATTTTTTTAGAGATTAATCCAGTAGGGCAGTTTGGAATGGTTTCTGAACCATGTAACTATTATTTGGAAAAAGAAATAGCTAAATATTTAATTTCTCAGGATAATGGATAAAAATGTTAAGAGTTTATTGGTAAAAGAATTACCTGTTAATACTCATTCGCTATTAAAAAGAATAAAACCCAAAGATAATCCTAATAGATCCGTTAAGAGCGATTTCTATCAGACAAATTATTCGGTTTGTAAGCATCCACAAAAACCGATTTCTAAAATTTTTTGAAGGATAGAAAATGGATATTTTTAAATTATTTGCTTGCTGCATACCTGTTAAAGGGTTTATAAATTATATAATTTGTGACCTACAACGAGCTGAATTCATTAATATTCCTGAAGTTTTATATGAAATACTAACTGTTCATAAAAACAAGAGAATTTTAGAGATTAAGAGTAATTACAACAAAGAAAACCATCAATTTATAGATGAGTACTTTGAATTTCTAGAAAATAACGAATGTGGATTTTGGTGCGATATAGATGAAATTAAAAATTTCCCAGATTTAAATCTAAAATTTGAAAGCCCTGAATTGATAAATAATGCAATAGTAGATATTGATAAGAACTCAAAGCATGATTATGTCAAAATATTCAATGAATTAGATGAATTAAAATGTAAGTTTATTGAGATACGATCATTTGATGTTTTACGTATTTGCGATTTATGTGATATTCTTCATGATGTTAAAAATAAGATATTTAGAAATATTGATATCATTATAAAGTATTATAAAAATATTGAGAATGATATAAACGAAAACAAATTATTTTCTGAATTTACAAACATTGGTGTAGTTTCAATTCATTCAAGTCCTAAGAATAAAAAATCAGTTAATAGTAATCTTGTTTATTCAGAGAAAGTAATCAAAACATGTAACGATTGTGGAGAAATAGATATTGATAAGTTTACTCTAAATATAGATACATTTACTGAAGCACATCATTTTAATACATGCTTAAATAAAAAGGTATCTATCGATTCCAATGGAAATATAAAGAACTGTCCAGCATTCAATTATAGTTATGGGAATGTAAATAATGGTGGTAGTATTGGGGAAATAGTAAAAATGCAAGAATTTTCTAAGTATTGGTCAATTACAAAAGATCAAATACATACATGTAAGGATTGTGAGTATAGATACATTTGTAGTGATTGCAGAGCATTTGTGGATGATATATTTGATAAGCCTAGAAAATGTAATTATAATCCTTACGAAGGCAAGTGGGAGTAATTTAACCCAGCATGAAATTATTTATCATCAAATTCTTTGAGAATTTTTTGAACCTCTTCCTCTGTATTTTTTAGTTTTAATTTGCAGAAGTTCAGAAGTTCTGCTACACGCTTAACGTTGGCTGATAATTCATCGATGTCAAGTTCTTGATTCTCTATTTTACCAATAATTGACTCAATTTCAGCTATAGCCTCACTATAAGTAAGTTGTTTTTTCGACATACAAATTAACTTTTAATCGGGTGATTTGGTAATGTAATAATAAAGGATGTTCCAACGTTTAGTTCACTCTCAACCCTTATACTTCCTTTGTTTTTTTCAATAAATTCTTTGCAAATAATTAATCCTAAGCCAGTTCCGGATTCTTGATTAGTTCCCTTTGTTGAAATATTTTTATCTACCTGAAATAGTTTTGTTTGATTTTCGCGACTTATGCCAACACCTGTATCGGTAACGTAAATTTCAATCGCCTCATTTTTACTATTAGCCCAGATTGTTACCTCCCCATTTTTTGTGGTAAATTTTACTGCATTAGATAGGAGATTTCTTATTACTGTTGTAATTGTTTCCTTATCGGCAAAAGCTACATCCGTATTGTTTAATCGCGATTTTATAGCAATATTTTTCCCTTTTGCAGATAATGATACTACTTCAAGGCATGAATCGACAACTTCCTTTATGTTAATGGTTTCAGGGGTTAGCTTTATTTTGCCAGATTGACTCCTTGACCAGTTAAGTAAATTATCGATGAGTGTAAGAACTTTGTTCGAGGATTTATTGATATGTAGGCTGTAATCCTTTATTTCATCTGGGGTTAAACTACTTGCTTTCTGATTTAGTATTTCGGTTAAACCAACAAGGGCATTAAAGGGGCTTTTCAAATCGTGGGCGATAATCGAAAATAGTTTATCTTTTGTTTGAACATTTAGTTTTAAGGCTTCCTCTGATTGATAGAGCCTGTCGTTGGTTTCGCGAATTGTAATAATCTTTTCTTCAAGCACTTTATTGTGCTTTTTCTTTTGCCAATACCCTAGGTAGGTTAAACTTGCAAGACTTAATATTAGAATACCAAATGCTATAAGAATATATTGCGATACCCTCTTTTTCTCGAGTTCAAGTTCTTTTAGAAGTGCTTCTTGTCTAAGGTATTGAACTTCTCCCTCCATCGATTTTATCTCTTCTTTCTTTTTGTCGAGTTCCAGATCGAGTTGGGCTTCAAGATTCTTCTCATTCTTTCGGGCGTTGTCTATACTATCACGAATTTTGATATGCTTTGAATAGTAATCTAGTGCTAATTTATAGTTCTTAGTCGCTTTATAGAATTCATGCTTAGCCAAGTAACCATATTCGATCAAAACCATGTTGCCAATTTCTTTACCAATGGTAATTGATTTATCAATATTTTTTTCAGCAACATCAAGTGTTCCCTGCTTAATTTGAATTTCTCCAATCTTTCTTAGGCATAGCCCTTTACCATCAAAATTGGCAGATTCATCATAAATCTTAATTGCATTCTCGAAGTATTTAATTGCTACTTGGAAATTACCAGATTGACGTTCAAGATTTCCTAGGTCATTATAGGTATCTGCAATGGCTTTACCATCGTTAATTTTTTGGGAGATGCTAAGCGAGAAGGTAAGGTTGTCCTTTGCTCGATCTATTTGCCCAACTTGCATCTGAACCTGTGCGATATTCCGAATTGCTTTGGCAGTACTTGCAGCATCTCCTGTTTTTTTTCTCATTGAGAGGGCTTCTTGGAAAATCTTTAAAGCAACATCATATTGCTTTTGGTCGATATATAGATTTCCTAGGTTGACCAGAACATATGCTGCTTCTGATGGGTTCTTCCCTTCGGAAATTAATCTTCTTGCTTGCTCTAAATATACGGTTGCATTTTTGGTTAAGCCTAATTTTCTATAGGTTATACCAATGTTTGTTAGTGATTTAGCTATATCCTGATCTTTCCCGATTTTCTGCCTAATCTTAAGTGACATCAAGTACCTTCTAAGCGCTTCGGCAATATTTTCCCTTTGATTATAGAGATTCCCCATCTCATTGAGTGTTGAGGCAATTGCGAGTTGATCCTGAAGTCTTTCCCTTATTTTAAGAGCCTCCTCAAGCGATTCTGAGGCTTCATCAAACATTGATTTTTGCGAATAGACTCTTGCAAGGTTTTCAAGTGTATTTGCAGAGGAAATGATAAAACCACTTTTGTTCTTAATGTCTAGACTTTGTTTGTAATATAAGATAGCCTCATTGTATCGGTTAAATCGAAAATGGAGACTACCTAAAAGATTTAGAACTTCTGAGGTTTCTTCGTTGTTCTCAATCTCATCCGACAATTTTAATGCTAAGTTCAACTGACTAACGGCTTTATCAAAATTACTTAGCTCTCGATAAACTAAACCCAAGTTTTTTAGCGATGCAATTAATCCGATAGTGTCTTTAGTATCCTCTCTAATTATATAAGATTTATAGTAGCATTCAAGTGCTTCTTGAAAATGGCTAAAATACCAATAAGTACTACCTAGACTATTCCAAGAATCTGCAATAAGATTTTTCTTTTTAGCCTTTGTAGCAATTTCCAATGCTTTTTTTTTGCTAATAATTGATTTATCAAAATCGCCAGCCGATTTATCAAAATCGCCTATTAGCAACTCAATTCTTACCTCATCCTTAGTTATTTTTTTTTCTTTTGCCAGCTTTTTAGCCTCAGAAATTACCTTAAGAAATTGATTTATTTCACTCGTTTCACTTGCTATCTTACTTAATAAGATTAAGCAGTTTATCCTCTGTTTTGGAAGATCCTTCTTTTTTGATAGTACAAGCGCAGAGTCAATATATTTTTTTGCATCGTTAAATGAAGTAATATTTATGCATGATTCAGCATATGCAAGGTATGAATCAATTAGTGATGATTGATTTTTAATAGATTTTGAGGCCAAAATTGCCTCCTTAGAAATTGTTTGTGTTTTTAGAGGATCTTCAGTAGTAAATAAATTTGCCTGTTTAAGGAGGCTGTCAACTCTTACTTGGCTTTGCGGATAAACCTTTCCTGCAAAACAAATACTAATGAAAAAGGGTAATATAAGAATTTTCAGAAAATTCATTAAAAGTTCTTTAGATTTTAACAAAAATCAATGATAAATTAAATGCTAATTAATTCAAAGACTCTTTGATGCTAATTGATTGTTGTTTCTTTTGGTAATGTAAAGTAGAAAGTACTTCCTTTACCTTTATTGCTGTTGGCCCAAATTCTTCCACCATTTCTTTCAATGAATTCTTTACAAAGTAGTAATCCTAGACCAGTTCCCTCTTCGTTTGCTGTTCCTTTATTTGAGATTGAGCTATTTAGCTGAAAGAGTTTTTCCAAATCATCCGCATCGATTCCAACACCAGTATCAGCAATTGATACTTCAATTTCATTTAAAGTTTCAACAGCTCTAATTTCGACTTTGCCATTTGAATTTGTGAATTTAATGGCATTGTTAATCAAGTTTCTGATTACTGTTGATATAATATTTTTATCTGCGAAAGCAGAGATAGTACTATCGACAGTAACTTTAATGGCGATTTTTTTCTTATCGGCATAAAATTGAAGGTAGGTAATCTCTTGTTTGACAACTGGCAACAAATTAAATATTTCTGGGTTATAAGTAATTGAACCTGTTTGAGTTCTTGACCATTGAAGTAAATTATCTAGTAATTTGAAAAGGCTTTGAGATGATTCGTAAATTACATTGATATATTCTTTAATCTCGGTCTTTGTGTAAGTATCATAATTTCGTTCGAGTAGCTGACTGAATCCTAGGAGTGCGTTGAAAGGATTTTTTAGATCATGAGCAATAATTGAAAAAAATTTGTCTTTTGTGGCGTTAAGTTCTATCAGATTTTGCTCTGATTCTATTAATTTTTTGTTGATTTGTTCAAGTTCTCTATTCTTGAGGGAAAGGAGTAGGTTGCTTTTTCGTTTTACTCTTTGGCTAAAAATTATAACTGTTGCAAGGAGCAAAAGTAGAATGGAGGAAATTATTAGATACTTCTGAAAACTCTTGTGGCGTTCAACTTCAAGAGCGCTAATTTCTTTATCCTTTTTTAATAGTTGAATCTCTTTTTCTTTAGCGACTGTTTCAAATCGGGTTTGCATTTCAATAATACTACTTGTTTGCTGATTTGTGTAAAGGCTATCATTATAGGCTAGTTGTAAACTTTTATATTCAAATGCTTTATTAAACATCCCTTTCATAGAATAAATCTTGGAAAGTATTTGGTAGCATTCTTGAACATATGTTAGGTCTGTAAGTCTTTTTGCAAAAGGAAGGGATTTGTTCACATACTCATTAGCCTTTTGTAAGTTGCCTGCCTCTAAGTAGGCAGCAGCAATATTGTTGAAAGTATTTATATATCCAGTTTTGTCAAAGAGTTTAATGCTGTATTCTTGCGATTCGAAATAATATTTAAGTCCTTTTTCTATTTCTCCCATTTCAACGTAAATCATCCCAATATTGTTCATTGCTGTGGATATAGCATCATCATCGTATTGCTGCTTTGCGTAAACAAGCGATTTGGAATAAAATTCGATAGCTTTTTGATTATTTTTATTTGTACTATACATGACTCCTAGATTATTAAGGGTCATGGATAGCCCCGCTAAATCATTTTCCTTCAAGTATAAGTTATACGCTTTTTCATAGTATTCCTCAGCAAGATCATTATTCTTTAAAACCATATGCACATAGCCTATGAAGTTGTAAACTTTTGCTTTTTCTAGTTCTATGTTATTTATAATAAATATATTAACTGATTTTATGGCATATTCTAGAGATTTGTTTAAATCATTTATATCATAGTATACATTTGCAATTTTGAAAAGAAGAGTGCCTTCATTATTAAAATCTCCAATTTCTTTTGCAACGTCATAAGCTTCTTTATAAGAATCGATTGCTTCGCTAAATCTTTTAAGATTCTTATATGCTTTACCAATTAGAATTTGGATATCAATTATATGGGATTTGCTATTAATCTTTTTACAATACTCTTTTGATTTTAAAAAGTATTCAAGTGCATGGGCATAGTCAAACTTATCTGCATAAGCGTTTCCTAAACTTTTGAAGGCTTCGTAAAAGCTATTATCGCTCTTATCTCTATTCGCTGATTCAAGAGATAAATTGGCATAATAAAAAACAGTGTCGTTGCTCCTCCCCTGGTAATAATCGGATATTTGCTTGTAAATGATTACTTTATCCTCTTCTGTGGCGTTCTTGGTAAGTTTTAAAAGGCTATCAATCCTGTTTTTTGAATTAATCTGTTGAGCTTCAGATATATTTATCAAGCCTGAACTGAGAATGAAGAAAATATATAGTTTAATTTTAATCAAGGTTTCTTTTTTTTTGAAACGGCAAAGTATAAAAAACATCTATTAAAAGCAAAAACTTAAGAAAGAGTTGAAAGTATTTTAATGCTTAAATTACGGTGCTATTCAACTCCCCTTTGTTTAGCTTGGTTATTATTGTTTCCCCTTTTTTCACCTGCTTTGAATCTTTAAGGATTTTTCCATTATAAACGGTAATTGAATACCCCCGATTGAGGATATTGGATGGATCCAATGATGTGTTTGTCTTTTGAGTTATTTCTAGAAAATTATTTTGATTAGCTAGGTATCGTAATGAATAATTCCCTAAAGAATTTTTATACTGATTAATGTTGTTATGGTATTTAGTTGTTTTCATTAACAATAATAACTCAAACGATTTAGCCACTTTTGCTGTTTTTGTGTGTTTGTTTGATAAAAATTGATTTGATAAGTATGAGAATTTTTGATATAAACGTTCGATATTAATTTCTCCTTTTGATATTTCTTGAAATATATGAGGTGTTATTGATGACAATCTTTTTTCGAATTGAAGCCTTTCCGTAGTTATATTTTCTTCAATAATAAATTCTAACCTATCTTTTAAATCATGCAAAACTAATTCTGCTTCAATGAACTTATCAAGAATAAATTCAGCAACTGCAGTTGGTGTTTTGAGTTTGGTGTGAGCAACCAAATCAACAACCGAAATATCTTTTTCGTGCCCAATACCAGTGATTATTGGTAATGGGAATTGCGCAACATGAGCAGCGAGCCAATAGCTATCAAAACAAGCAAGATCGGCCTGTGATCCCCCACCTCTAATAATAACTACTACATCAAAATTGAGGTATTGTTCATTTATCTTATTTAGAGCATTAATAATTGACTCCTCAGCTGAACTTCCTTGCATTACAGCAGTAAATAAGGTGTGTTCGATTTTATATCCGTAATTATTTGTGTGAAGTTGGTTTATGAAATCTTGTAATCCAGCGGCTGATGAGGATGAAATAACAGCAACTCTTTTAGGAGGTACTTGTAATTCAAGCCCTTTATTCATATCGAAAACGCCTTCTGCAACAAGTTTTTCAATTGCCTCTCGACGTTTTTGTTCGATATCTCCAATGGTGTAGTTAGGTTCAATATCTGTTATATTCAGCGAATACCCAAAAACCTCATGAAAAACGACTTCTGCTAAAACAAGTATTTTAATGCCTGATGATATTGACCTTCCTGTTGTTGTTTCAAAATAGGGCTTAAGCATTCTATAGGTATAAGCCCATATCGTTGCGCGTGCTTTGGCTTTAGGGTAATCCTGAAGTTCGTCTTTTTGAACTAGTTCAAGGTAACAATGCCCCGAGTTATTCTCCTTTACCTCGCTTACCTCTGCTACAACCCAATAGCTGGTTTGAAAGGATTTGGATAAGGTATCCTTTACTTTCTGATTGAGCTCGAATAAGGTTGTTTTATTGGAGGAGATCATAATATTTTTAAAGTTAATATCCTCCAGACTGCCTTAAGAAATCTTCAATTGTTGGCTCTGGTATTGTTCCTGCTCTTGAAATAATTTGCTGCAACAATTCGCTTTCCTTTTCAATTAGTTTATCATTATTCTCTGCATATCCATTGTTATATTTAATTTCTCCTGCTAATTTTCCATCTGGATCGTAAATTTTCCATATACCATTTTTTAAGCCATCCTTATAATTCCCTTCAACTCTAATTTTACCATCGAAATAATATACTTTTACTGCACCTTGCTCAACCCCTGAAATGAATTTTACATAGGTTTTGTATGAACCATCTTGGTAATATTGAATTAAATTACCATGTATTTTTCCATCTTTCCAACTAATGGTTTCATACACAGATCCATTTTCGTAATAACTTTTAAAAAAACCATCTTTTAATCCTTTTTTAAAGGATTCTTCAAAAACCAATCTGTGAGCAGGAGTATAGTATTTCCAGATGCTATCTTTTTGATTATTGAAAAATAACCCTTCTGCTGCAAGGCTTCCATTTGTGTAGAATAGTTTGGCTTTTGATGATGTACCATCGCTGCTATATAGTAGTATAGCTTTAATTGTACCAACTTCATGGTAGCGCTTAAAAGTACCACGTGGTTTATCATCCTTAAAAAAGCCTTGGTAGGCAATTTTTTTGTTTGGGTAAACTTTTTTCCAGAATCCTTGCTTGAGGTTGTTCTTATCTTTCTGATTAAATATTGTATCATTCTGAAAGAAATTGCTGGATTGAGATGTAGAAGCAATTGAAAGAATGAATAAAAGGATAGCTAGTCTAATGAAGTTCATACTTTTTTTGTTCAAAGTTAACCTATTGTGTACAAAAAGAAAAGCCCCCAAAGGAGGGGGCTTTAAAAGATTCAAGATAGAGTTATTTAACTTCTTCAAAATCAACATCAGTAACCTCTTTATTCTTTTCTCCATTATTTGAAGATGATGAATCTGAAGGTGGTGTTTGACTACCTTCTTGGCTAGGGCCCTGAGTGTTTTTGTAAAGTTCTTCTGAGGCAGTTTGCCAAACTTTGGTTAACTCTTCAGAGGCTGTTTCAATAGCTGATATATCCTGACTCTTATGGGCTTCTTTAAGTTTTGTTAAAGCCTGCTCAATTGGGGTCTTTTTATCAGCGGGTATTTTATCACCGAATTCTTTCAGTTGTTTTTCAGTTTGGAATATCAAGCTGTCAGCGGCATTGAGTTTATCAATTCTCTCTTTCTCCTTTTTATCTGATTCCTCATTTGCTTTGGCTTCATCCCTCATTCGTTTTATTTCGCTATCGGTAAGCCCTGATGATGCTTCAATTCTAATACGCTGCTCTTTTCCTGTTCCTTTATCTTTTGCCGAAACATGTAGTATACCATTAGCATCAATGTCAAAGGTTACTTCAATTTGGGGAACTCCACGTGGTGCAGGAGGTAATCCATCTAAGTTGAAACGACCAATCGTTTTATTATCTTTTGCTAATGGCCTTTCACCTTGTAAAACATGAATTTCTACTGTAGGCTGATTGTCTGCAGCTGTTGTAAATGTTTCCGATTTTCGGGTAGGAATTGTTGTGTTTGCATCAATCAAGCGGGTGAATACACTTCCCATGGTTTCAATGCCAAGTGATAGGGGAGTTACATCAAGTAAAAGAACATCTTTTACCTCACCCGTTAATACACCACCTTGTATTGCTGCTCCAACTGCAACAACTTCATCTGGATTTACACTCTTGTTAGGTGTTTTCCCAAAAAATTTATCAACTAGTTGTTGGATTGCAGGAATTCTTGTGGATCCACCGACAAGAATAACTTCATTAATGTCTGATGTTTGTAAACCAGCGTCACTAAGGGCTTTACGACATGGTTCAACTGTTCGTTGAATTAAGTGATCGCATAGTTTTTCGAAGTTGGCGCGTGTTAAAGTTCTCACTAAGTGCTTAGGAATGCCATTAACAGGCATAATATAGGGAAGGTTGATTTCAGTAGAAGTTGTGCTTGAAAGTTCAATTTTAGCTTTTTCTGCAGCTTCTTTTAATCTTTGTAAGGCCATAGGATCTTTTCTCAAATCAAGACCTTCATCCTTTTTAAACTCTTCTGCTAGCCAATCAACTAAAACATGATCAAAATCATCGCCTCCAAGGTGAGTATCACCATTGGTTGATTTAACTTCAAAAACGCCTTCGCCCAATTCAAGTATGGAAATATCGAATGTACCACCACCCAAATCAAACACAGCAATTTTAAGATCTGTAGACTTTTTGTCAAGTCCATAAGCTAAAGCTGCTGCTGTGGGCTCGTTGATTATACGCCTTACTTTTAAACCGGCAATTTCTCCCGCCTCTTTTGTCGCTTGGCGTTGTGAGTCGCTAAAGTATGCTGGTACAGTAATTACTGCCTCAGTAACTTCTTGACCAAGATAATCTTCAGCAGTTTTTTTCATCTTTTGAAGAACCATTGCCGAGATTTCCTGAGGAGTGTATTTACGATCATCAATAACTACTCTTGGAGTGTTATTGTCTCCTTTAACTACTTGATAAGGTATGCGCTTTACTTCAAGGGTAACCTTATCAAAAGTTTCTCCCATAAACCTTTTAATCGAAAAAATAGTTTTTGTAGGATTTGTAATCGCTTGTCTTTTAGCAGGATCGCCAACTTTGCGTTCTCCGTTTTCTACAAACCCTACTACTGAAGGGGTTGTTCTTTTACCTTCGCTATTTGCAATTACGACAGGTTCGTTACCCTCCATTACAGAAACACATGAATTGGTTGTTCCTAAATCTATTCCAATTATTTTGCCCATTTCTATTGAGTTTTTTGTTGTTTCTAAATTATGTTTGCAATTAACTTCAATCATTATGCCAACCTTATGTATTAAATAATTTTAAGTAAATGTGACATAAATTTGATTTTAAAAGACACTTGTGTCAGTTGATTAAATATTTTTTGAATCGATTAATTGAATTAAGCCATTGTATTATATTACTTTATGTTTTTTACTGTCAATTCGTCATGCTGTTGGTTCTACAAATAAATAGTATAAAGACATGGATCATTTGAGAGGAAATTAAATTATTGCCTTAAATTTGAGGTTTTTAATGTGAAATCTATATAAATTCTTAAATATGTCAATAGAAGGCAAAGCTCGAATTGTTACAACTCACGTGTTGGGTGAAATGAAGCATAGAGGGGAAAAAATATCAATGCTAACAGCGTATGATTTTTCAATGGCAAGAATACTTGATGCTGCTGGTATTGATGTGATTCTAGTTGGGGACTCCGCATCCAATGTAATGGCAGGTTATGAATCGACACTGCCGATTACCCTTGATCAGATGATATATCATGCATCTTCTGTAGTGCGTGCAATTAAAAGAGCGTTAATAGTTGTTGATATGCCGTTTGGATCATATCAGGGTAATTCGAAATTAGCCTTAAACTCAGCAATACGTATAATGAAGGAGAGCGGTGCTGATGCTGTAAAACTTGAAGGAGGAAGGGAAATAGTAGAGTCTGTAACACGAATACTTTCCGCAGGTATTCCTGTTATGGGGCATCTTGGCCTTACACCGCAATCAATTCATAAATTTGGAACTTATGTTGTTCGTGCAAAGGATGAGGATGAGGCGGATAAACTGGTTGAAGATGCTCAAATTCTTCAGGAAACAGGCTGTTTCTCAATTGTTCTTGAAAAAATACCTGCAAAATTAGGTGCTAAAGTTGCTCGTGATTTAAAAATTCCAGTAATAGGTATTGGTGCTGGTAATGGTGTAGATGGCCAGGTACTTGTAACACATGATATGCTTGGAATTACTCAAGAATTTTCTCCAAGATTTTTAAGACGCTATCATAACCTTTATGCAGAGATGCTAGGTGCCTTTCAGTCGTATATAAATGATGTTAAGAATTCCGATTTTCCTAACGAAAAAGAACAATATTAGCCTTAATAATTCTTATGAATTTTACACCTGATCGTATCCTTTATGAGGATAACCATATTATTGCCGTAAATAAGACTAATCACGATATTGTTCAAAGTGATAAAACTGGTGATGAACCACTTATTGAGCAGATAAAATCGGTTATAAAATTTCGAGACAAAAAACCAGGGAGTGTTTACCTTGAGGTGATTCATCGAATTGACAGACCTGTTAGCGGGGTGGTGCTTTTTGCGAAAACAAGTAAGGTTTTACCTAGAATGAATAAACTTTTTCATGATGGACAGGTAAAAAAAATCTATTGGGCAGTTGTAAAAAATATTCCGCCTAAAGAGAGTGATACTTTAATCCATTATTTATTAAGAAACACCAAGCAAAATAAGTCCTACGTATTTGATACTGTTAAACCAGATTCGAAGGAATCTAAACTTATTTATAAGGTGCTAGGAAAAACAAGCAATTACTTTCTACTTGAAATAGAACTTTTAACAGGTAGACATCACCAGATAAGAAGCCAACTTGCAAAGATTGGATGCCCAATTAAGGGTGATCTAAAGTATGGCTTTCCTCGATCAAACCCTGATGGGGGTATTCATCTTCATTCAAGGTTGGTAAGTTTTATCCATCCAGTTAGTGGTGAGTTTATTGAAATTGTTGCACAAACTCCAGAGGATGTTCTTTGGAAGGAATTTTTGGCTTTGTAGCAATTATTAGTAACGACGTTTTACTGATTTGAGAAGAAACTTTGAATAAGGTTATTTCTATAATTAAGAGATGCTAGGTGATTAATAGCAACTAAAGACAGGTACATTCAAAACATTTTACAAACTATATCCCTGTCAACAATTCGAGAAAAAGAGTTTTGTTCTAAAAAAGCTACTTCACAGCATCGTTGACGTTAGAAAAATTGAATGGAAGTAGAAAAGTAACATCTTCAATTTCGTAAGTCTTTTGACTACCTACCATTATTACCTTTATTGGTTTTTTTCCAATATTTCTTGATTCAATCATTACCTGACGACAAGCTCCGCAAGGCGGTATGGGATCGATAGTTAGTTGATTATTATAGCTGGCGGTGATTGCAATTGTTTTTATAGGAATACCCGGGTATTTTGCTCCAGCATAAAAAATTGCAACTCTTTCAGCGCAAAGCCCTGATGGATATGCACCGTTTTCTTGGTTACTCCCCTGAATTATTTCTCCATTTTCCAATAAAAGGGCTGCTCCAACTTTAAATTTAGAGTAAGGGGAATAACTTGTTTTTTGAGCATCAATAGCTAAGTCGACTAATTGAATATCTTCTGGGTTAAGTTCGCCTTTATTAGAATATTCAATAAATTTGAATCCTGATTCTTTGACTGCTTTCATCGGTCAGTTTTTTTAATAAGCAAATAATCACCACCAAATGTATTAAATACTTGGAATATTCCATCTGATTTCCCACATGTTCTATGAATTAAGAAAAATAATACAATTTGACCAGCATTTTAATACTTTTGCAAAGTAAAATATAAATTATGAAGTTGATTAACCTATTGATTCTACTATTAGTTTTTCCAGTTTTGACCATCGCTCAAAAGAGGTTAACACGTGAAGAATATATTGATAATTATAAGGATATTGCTATTTATCAAATGAAAACGAAAGGAGTGCCTGCTAGTATTATTCTAGCTCAAGGACTGTTGGAGAGCGATAATGGGAATAGCAAGTTGGCAATAAAAGCGAATAATCATTTTGGGATAAAATGTCATAAGACATGGAACGGTTCTACTGTATATATGGATGACGATACTCGAAATGAGTGCTTTAGAAAATATAGTAATCCAGAAACATCATATAAAGATCATTCAGATTTTTTGAGGGGTGCACGTAGATACTCTTTTTTATTTGATCTCGATCCATCCAATTATAAGGGATGGGCTTATGGACTCAAGAAGGCTGGCTATGCCACAAACCCACATTATGCTGAAATGCTTATAAAAATTATAGAAGATAATAGTTTATATATATATGATAAGGGGATTTCCGTTGAAGTTGAGTCACCAACCAAGGGTATGGGGGATTTGGTTGATATCGATCACTTTGTAATTGACATGAATAAGCACCGGAAAATATTCACTCGTAACAGGATTAAGTATATTATAGTAAGGAAAGGTGATGATTACGCAAGTTTAACCAAAGAACTTGAATTATTGCCATGGCAGTTATTTAAGTATAATGAATTAAATAAGGATTCTGCATTAAGGGAGGGACAGGAGATTTATATTCAACCGAAACGGTGTAGAGCCGAAATAAACCACTCAGTGCATGTAGTTGATAAGGACGAAACCATGTATTCAATTTCTCAATTGTATGGGATTAAGTTAAAAAGTTTATACCGCAAGAATAGGATGAAAATAGGAGAACAACCCGAGGTAGGGCAAGTAATTCAATTGAGGAAACGTAAGCCTAAGGATAAGTAAATCGAAAATAAAACTTAAGTCAGGAATATTTCGAATTCAAATCATTTTAATTGGTGCGATGTTTCGAAGCCCATTTAAAAATTCATTGATTTTCATAGGACGCTTGCCAGCCAGTTGCATTTCGATAATACTAACAAAGCCATTATCACAGGCAACATTAAATGTATTTTTTCCTTCGATTAAAACAGATCCGTTTGTATGTTGGTGATTTTTTTCGATTTCAACTGATTTCAATAGTTTAACCTGAACTATCGCTCCATCTTCAAATATCAACTCTGTCCAAGCTCCAGGGTAAGGACTTAAGCCCCTGATAAAATTATGAACATCAGATGCTGTTTTAGTCCAATCGATACGACAGGTTTCTCTAAAAATCTTAGGTGCAGATTTGACCTGTTCGCCTTTCTGAATAAATAGTTGTTGATCAATTGGGTTAACCTTTTTTTCAGTAAGGGATTGAACCGTTTTTAGAACCAGTTTTGCTCCAATAACCATTAGTTTATCATGAATATCCCCAGCAGTATGGTTCGAATCAATATCTATCTCTTCCCTGTAAATAATATTTCCTGTATCAATCTCTTTATCTATAAGAAAAGTAGTAACGCCAGTTTTTTTCTCACCATTAATAATCGCCCAATTAATTGGAGCAGCACCTCTGTAATGGGGTAGGAGAGAAGCGTGGAGGTTAAATGTTCCCAATCTAGGTATCGACCAAATTGATTCGGGTAACATTCTGAATGCAACAACTACGGCTATATCAGGACTTAATGAGACAAACTCATTAATGAAATCGGGATTTTTTAGTTTCTCTGGTTGTAATATTTTTAAACCTTTCTCTTGAGCGTAAATCTTTACTGGGGATGATTGAACTTTTTGTCCCCTGCCAGCGGGTTTATCAGGTACTGTAACTACACCAACGATATTGTAACCAGCCTCAACTAAGGTTTTTAGTGGGGCAACCGCAAAATCGGGAGTCCCCATATATACAATCCTAATATCCTTGATCATCGAGGCTAAACGAAATTAATGATTATTATGAGACTTGAGCAATAGAATATGACCCATTTTATCTCGTTTTGTTCTGAGATAAAATTCATTATGAGGGTTGGAGTCAATTTCGAGTGAAATATTTTCTGTTACCTTTAAGCCATAGCCCTCAAGACCTTTTCTTTTAATAGGATTATTAGAGATGAGTTTCATTTTATGAATACCAATCTCTCGAAGGATACTTGCTCCGACTCCATAATCTCGTTCATCGGGTTCGAAACCTAGTTCAATGTTTGCTTCTATTGTATCTAATCCTTCTTCTTGTAATTTATAAGAGTGGATTTTATTGAATAAGCCAATTCCTCTTCCTTCCTGATTCATATAAACAAGAACACCTTTGCCCTCCTTTTCAATCATACGCATTGCTTGATGGAGCTGAGAGCCACAATCGCAGCGATATGAACCAAAGATATCCCCAGTAACGCATGATGAATGCACTCTAACAAGAACAGACTCATCTTTATTCCATGTTCCTTTTATAAGAGCAACATGCTCTAAACCATTCGATTTTTGTCTAAAAGCAATTAGGTCAAAATCGCCGTAAGCGGTTGGAAGTTTAATCCTAGATCCTACTTCAATAATGCTGTCGAATTGTAAACGATATGCAATTAAATCCTTTATTGATATTATCTTTAAATTAAATTGTTTGGCTATTTGAATAAGTTGTGGTAATCGAGCCATCGAGCCATCATCATTCATGATTTCGACTAGGGCTCCTCCATGGTTTAGTCCTGCCAAACGAGTGAGATCTACAACCGCCTCGGTATGACCAGCTCTTCTGAGTACCCCTTTTTCTCTTGCCTTTAACGGAAATATATGCCCTGGCCTACCCAAATCCTCTGGTTTTGTCGATGGATCAACAAGAGCCTTTATAGTTTTGGCCCTATCAGAAGCAGATATTCCAGTTGTACAACCTTGACCAATTAAATCAACTGAGACCGTGAAAGGAGTTTGGTGGAGCGCTGTATTATTACCAACCATTAATCCTAGGTCGAGTTCAATGCAACGGTTTTCAGGAATTGGAGCACAAATTAGTCCACGACCATGTTTAGCCATAAAATTAACTATCTCAGGAGTAATAAGTTCTGCTGCTACAATAAAGTCACCTTCGTTTTCCCGATCCTCATCATCAACAACAATAATAACTTTACCTGCTTTAAGTTCTTCAAGTGCCTCAGATATTGTGTTAAGTTTGAATTCGGTTTTGCTTTGTTGCTTGATGCTCATCTATTTTTTTGTTTTTAATTGATGCAAAAGTAGTATATTGAACTGAAAACTATACATAACATTTGTCAGGTTTGTCTTAAGGATTTATCCCATTTCACATTTTGTTTCCCATTAACATAGCGAATAAACCCTTGCACAATTGAAATGTTCATCATGAAAAGGTAAAAAGGAAGAAACACCCATTTTGTTGATATTTGTTTATCCTTGAATAACCAACCCGAAAAAATCATTAATAGAACGAATATTTGAATAATGAGAGTTGCTTGATATATGGGGGATTGACTGTGGGAAAAAAGAATAAATACATTTAATAAGGGTAGCAATAGTAGAGAAATTGGTAGTACAAACCATCTTAAAATTTTGTGTGAGAAGAATTGGAATGAGAAAAGAGGATGCTTAAATGGGTTTAATAGTTCCATACTTCTAAAAAGCGCTTGAAAACTTCCTGCTGCAATTCTAATCTTTCTCTTTTTTTCCTCATTAATATTTGCAGAAGCCTTTTCACAAGCATAGGCATCAGGCACATACTTTACCAAGTATCCTTTTCTAATTACATGGGTTGAAATAATAAAATCATCAAGTATAGTATCATTTTTAACCTCATCAAATAATTCAGTCCGAATTGCATAAAGTTCCCCAGTTGCGCTAAGTGTAGAACCACAGGTTGACTCTATCTGCTTGATAAAAGACTCATATTTCCAGTAAATTCCTTCACCTGTGGCTGCTGCGTTCTCAATAAGGTTCATTAAGATTCTTTTTTCTCCTGCAACACAACCAACCTTAGGATTGGAGAAGGGTTTAACTATCTTATTGATGGCTTCTGCTGAAAGCATAGCATTTGCATCCGAAAAAATAACGATAGGTGTTTTAACGTACCGCATTGCTAAATTTATTGCAGCAACTTTTCCTTGTCGTTCAATTTGATTTAAAAGGGTAACATTCGGGTATTCTGCTACCTTATCTTTAGTTTTATCGGATGAGGAATCATTAACCCAAACCAGTGTTATTTTATCTTGAGGGTAGTCCTGTTGAAAGGTATTCTTAATTTTTTCGGTGACGTTTTTTTCTTCATTGTATGCGGCTATAACTATTGTTACCTCAGGAAATTCTGATTCAATACCCTTATTGCCTTCTCTATTTGAAAGAAAAAATCTTTTGATAAATGATATAACCAGAATGATTATTGTATAACCGATATAGCTATATAAGAGTAATCCAATGAATAACCAAAAAATAAACTTGACCACCTTTAAATAAGTTTTTTGTAAAAAGCCTCCAACTTTTCTGTTAAGGCGGAGGTATCAAAATTATCGGTTGCAAAAATACGAGCTTTTTTTGCAATACTATTCTTTAATATCGGAATACGAATCAATTCGATAATTGCTTCTGCAAAATCCTTAGGCTCGTCAGCAATAATAACTTGTTCTCTATTCGTTGCATATATTCCCTCCAACCCAATAGAGGTTGTAACAATTACATTTCCTAGCATCATACCTTCAACAATTTTCACCCTCATTCCACTTCCAGAGAGGATTGGAACTGCTAGAATGGAGAATCTACTGAGATATTCGGTTGCACTTTCCACTTCGCCATGAAAGATTACACTTTTTTCCTTTTTTAATCTTTCAACAATTGATTTTGGGGTATTTCTACCGGCAATATGAAAAGATACGCTGGGACATTCATTAAGTATTATTGGCCAAATATTGTTTAAGAACCAATATAAACCTTCTTGGTTTGGAATCCAATCTAACGAACCTATAAAACAAATGTCACTATTTGCTAAACCATTAGAATTAATTAATTCAGGTTTAGTATAGCCCATAGGTATAGAAATGGTAGGTTTACTAAAGCCATTTGCTTTAAACCATTGCTCATCGCGTTGAGAGATGGCAACTAAAGCATTTACTTGAGCCGATATTGAGAGTTCCATTCTAAGAATTCGATTCGAAAGCAATGAGAAATATTTAGCTTTTATCCAATTTTTTTCGTTTCGTAATATTCTAGCCCAAATTTCGTGTTCGATGTTGTGAGGTCGGTAAACAATGGGGGTTTTTGTTAATTTTTGAATCTCTAAAAGATAGGGTACAAGGTATAGACCTTCTAGTTGAATTACATCAAAAATATTGCTATTGATAATCTTTTTAATTGCTGTGCTATAATTATGGTTAATAAAACGTTCAATATTGTAGGGAGTTCTCGAAAAAAACAGATTTACTATACTCTTAAAAAGGTTAACTCTTGTGTTAATATATATCAGTTTAATGTCGATTAAGTCGATTATTTCTTTCGGAATCCACTCCGATTCGCATTTATGCTTAGGTGTAGAAATTGCAAGAATACTTACCTTATTACCTGCTTTAGCAAGCCCTTTTGCCATGTTGAGTGTAGCTAAGGAACTTCCATCTTTGGCTGGGAAAGGAGGCTTGTTGGCTAAAATCAGTATGTTCATCTATTTATTTAGGGAGGGGGTTGGCTTTGAACCTATAATTTTCTTATGGATTTTCTTATAAAAACGTATGATTTTTTTAAAGAATTCTGTATAAAAATCAGAATTCATAATAACCGAATCTGTCGTTGCCTTATAAGAAAGAAAAACTCCAAGTGGCAGTAAAATGAAGGATGACAACCACATTCCTGCAGCAGGATGCCATATAAGTTCTCGTGCAAACTTCTCACCAGAGATTGTAATAACATAGTAAAGTACAAAAAAGAAAACTGATATCACAACAGGCATACCCAGTCCCCCTTTCCTAATTATGGCTCCAAGGGGTGCTCCAATGAAGAAGAATACGAAACATGCAAATGATAACGAAAATTTTCTATTCCATTCTATTTTATGCCTTGCAATGTACTTTCCCTTAGAGTAAAACTCATCACTAGTAGAAGATATAAAACTTTTTGTTGATCGTGCACTTGTAATTGCAACGTCAATTATTCTTTGTTTTTCTAAATTTGGTAATATGTTGTAGAGCGAATCACCAGGGAAGAGAAACATTTTTTTGTGTAAACTATCTTTACTATTTATGTTTTTATTTCGTTGAAAAACAGAGTAATGTAAATTATGCTGAAATGATTTTTCTCTGGACCTATATTGTTTGCTTAACGAATCCTTTACTATATCAAGTTGATGAAGATTCATGGTTTGTGCGCTACTTTTAAAAAGTTCTTCGTCAGTTTTTTGCAATCCTTTTCCTTGTAACTCGAATACAATAACTTGTTCTTGAAATTTTTGGCTAGTTGATGGAAACGATCGATTCCCTGATTTACTTGTAGCGTTTTCGAGCCTTTCCTCATAGGTATTGCCGCTATAAAGTGTTGCAACTAATCGTTTTTCGTCATTAGAAACTTTTATATAGCCTGAATCTGCTGAAGTGATTACGAGATTACCTTCATTTTTACTATGATCATAAATCATTATTCGACGCATTAAACTCGTCTTTTGGTTTTTCTCCGCAATCTTTATGCTATAGACATCATTAATTGTGGTGAAAATTCCTTCTTTTATCGCTAATTCGGGCTTTTGTTGTTTTACAGAATATAAAAGTGTTGATATTTTAAGATTTGTATAGGGGAGTACGTTATTAGAAAAGAAAAAAGCACTAATACTAATTAGTATTGTAATAAAAATGAGCGGGCTTAATATTCTTGGTAATGAAATGCCTGCCGATTTCATAGCAAGAAGTTCATTATTTTCCCCCAAATTCCCCATAGTCATCAATGAGGCAAGGAGTGTAGATAGGGGTAAAGCCATGGGAACTAGGTTTGATGAAGCGTAAAGCAATAGTTCCGCAATAACCTTCCATTCTAGCCCTTTGCCCACTAAATCGTCAATATATTTCCAAAGGAATTGCATCAATAGAATAAACATGACGATGAAAAAAGTCATCACCAATGGGCCAATGTATGATTTAATAATAAAGCGATATAAGGTCTTCACTGTGAATTAAGGATTATAATTAGAAATCCGATGGCAAAAATAATCGATTTTT
>JACREQ010000022.1 GCA_016218155.1 Bacteroidia bacterium | reverse complement strand
CAAATTTCTGTGATTGTGAATTAGCTGTTCCTATTGTTAGAACGCTAACCATTAGAATTAAAAATAGCTTTTTCATAGTTTTAAATTTAAATTAATTTTTAAAAGTTTTGTCCGATTATAAAATGAAACTGACTTTTGTTTTCGCCTGGTCTGACTGCCTCGTCAAAGCCGTAACCCCAGTCAACACCTAATCTTCCAAACATTGGCAAGAAAATACGAATTCCAACACCTGCAGAACGTTTTAAGTCAAAAGGTTTAAATTCTTCAAATTTATTCCAGCAATTTCCACCTTCAGCAAATGTTAAAACATATAATGTTGCATTTGGATTAAGTGAAAGGGGGTATCTAACTTCAAAAGAGAATTTATTATAAATATTACCACCTGCCAAAGGAGTTAGAGAACCATTTCCGTAACCTCTTAATGAAATGGTTTCTTTTCCGTATAGATTATATGATACTAGTCCGTCGCCACCCATATTATATCCTTCAAAAGGTGAAGGTCCGTAATCTTTATTGTAAATTCCTAGAAAACCAAAATCAGCTTTTGTATTTAATACCAAATCTCCTGCCAATTTTGTAATGAAGTTTGTATTTAAAGTCCATTTATGATATTCAATCCATTTATATTTGTCTTTATCAGTCATGTTTACATAGTCTCTGTTATTTAATAAAGAATATGGTGGAGTAAGTTGTAATGATAAAGAAACATTAGAACCTTTTCTAGGATAGATCGGTTGATCAATAGAGTTACGCTCAAAAGTAGTTTTAAAGCTTATATTACGTGAATTTCCATCAGAGAATGAGAATAAATACCCGTAGCTATAATTTTTAAGTATATAATTCTGATAACTTAGTTCATTATATAACTGGAAATAATCATCAGGCCATTTAAGTCGTCTTCCTAATCCAACAGATACTCCGAAAATATCCATTGCTTGTCTTTTTTCGTCTTTTTTACTTAATCCGTTAGATTGAATTGTGTAATATGTTGACAAAGATAATGACCTTGGTTTTTTTCCACCAAGCCATGGTTCAACAAATGAAGCTGAATATGCCTGATAATAAACTCCATTAGTTTGGGCTCTTACACTTAAACGTTGTCCATCACCAGATGGAAGTGGTCGCCATGCATCTTTTTTGAAGAAATTCTTAGCACTAAAGTTATTAAAAGAAACGCCAAGTGTTCCCACTATCATTCTTGCTCCCCAACCTCCTGATAATTCAATTTGATCAGATGGTTTTTCTTCAACAATATACTCTATATCTACAGTTCCGTTTACAGGATCAGGAGTTGGCCTTACATCAAGCTTTTCAGGGTCAAAATATCCTAGTGTAGCAAGTTCACGCTGTGTTCTCATTATGTCAGATCTGCTGAATAATTCACCTGGTTTTGTAAATATTTCTCTTCTAACAACGTGCTCGTTGGTTTTTGTGTTTCCGGTTATAATAATTCTGTTTATTGTAGCTTGTTTACCTTCATAAACTCTCATTTCAATATCAATAGAATCATTAATAATTTGTGTTTCTGTTGGCACTATAGAGAAAAACAAATACCCATTATCTAAATAAAGTGAACTTAAACTATTCTGATCAACAAATAGTCTTTGGTCTAAAATGGATTGGTCATAAATATCACCTGATTTTATTCCAAGAAATTGTGATAGTGTATCCGATGTGTATTTAGTATTTCCTATCCAAGTTATATTTCTAAAGAAATATTTATGACCATGGTCGATCCATAATTTAATTCCTAAAGTTTTTCTTCCGGTAGAATAAACAGAATCTTTTGTAATAATAGCATCGCGGTAACCATGTTCGTTAAGCTTTGCAATAACGGCTTTTTTATCTTCAATGTATTTATCTTCTATATATCTTGATGTTTTAAACAGCCTGTACCAATGTTTTATTTTGGTTTCTTTCATTTTAGAACGAAGTGCAACATTTCCAGATGTTCTAAATATTAGAAATTTTGGTTTTTCTAAAGAGGTTTTGTCATTATTAGCCAGTTTCTTTTCTTTAACAATGTCTTCACCTATTAATTCAATATTACTGATTTTAACTTTTTCTTTTTTATTTATATCAAAAAATAATATAACATGGTTTGCTAAAGTAGAATCATCTTTTTGAGTGATGTTAATATCTACATTATAAAATCCTTTATCAATATAAAAAGCTTTTATCGAATTTTTTGCATTGAGTATAATGTTTTCTGTTACCTGATTACCTTTTACAAGTTTTATTTTCTCGCGAAGATCATCGGCATCACTTTTTGAAATGCCGGAGAATGAAAATTTACTAAGTCTTGGTCTTTCCTGAAGAAATATATTAAGAAAAACTGTTTTGCCCATTGTTTTATCAATACTGATTTTAATTTCAGAGAACAGTCCCTGATCCCACAACTTTTTTATAGCATTTGTTATTTTTTCTCCGGGTATTTCTATTGTATCACCGACTTGTAAGCCTGATATGTTAATTAAAATACTTTCATCAAGGTATTTTAATCCGGATATTGTTATTCCGCCTAACTCAAATGAATTTGATGTTGAGTAGTCAATATCAACTGTTTCAGATGACATAATTTGCCCAAATGATAAATTAGTTTGGATTAATAATCCAATGGCTAAAATAGAAATCGCTACCCACTTAATCATTCTTTTGTGCATTTTGTTTTATTATTTGTTCACTTGTCATTCCAAATCTTCTTTCGCGAGACTGGTAATCATTAATTGCTTTATAGTAGTCGTCTTTAGTAAAATCAGGCCAAAGTGTATCTGTAAAATATAGTTCGGTATATGCTAACTGATAAAGTAAAAAGTTGCTAATCCTATATTCGCCACTTGTTCTGATTAATAGTTCAGGGTCGGGGATTTCAGATGTTGAGAGATATTTTTTAAACAAATTTTCATTAATCTCATCAATTTGTAGAATGTTATTTTTTATATCTTTTGCTAAATTTATAACTGCTTCATTTATTTCCCATCTGGAGCTGTAGCTAAGAGCTAAAACCAAAGTAAGCCCAGTATTAGAGGAAGTGGTTTCAATAGTTTTTATTAGTTTGTTTCTAACATTTTTAGGTAATTGCGAAATGTTACCAATTACAAGTAATCTTATATTGTTTTTTGTAAGATTTTTAAGTTCATTATTTATTGTAGAAACTAAAAGATTCATTAGAGCATCAACTTCTAGTTTAGGTCTGTTCCAGTTTTCAGTTGAAAATGCATAAAGAGTAAGAAATTTTATTCCTAATTCTGCTGATGCTTCAACAACATCATTAACCGATTTAACCCCATTCTGATGTCCGAAAATTCTAATACCACCTTGTTTCTTTGCCCATCTGCCATTGCCATCCATTATTATTGCAATATGTTTTGGCAATTTATTTATATCGATAAGTTCTTTATAATTCATATTATCGATATGTGTTACAGTCTGCACCAGATTGTCTAATCTGATATGTTATAAATAACCCAAAGAAAGAATACCAATCACGTTGGTGGTAATAGCCTGTTTGTTTACTCATTAAATAACTATTTTCTGTTGTTGTAGTTGGCATTTGTTTATGCCATACAACTTTATCTAATCCGTCAGTAAAGGTTTTTCTGAATGTCCATTCAAAACCCATTCCAACTCTTTCGGGTAATAAGTTAAACTTTAATCCTAAGCCAAAAGGTATTGCTGGTTGATATGGTTGTATAGCATATGATGCTATTAAAAAAGTTCCACCGATATGAACATATGGAGTATAATTATGCTTTTTGTCTCCTATTTTGTATGGTAAGAAGTTAAGTTCCAGTTGTCCTGTTATTTCTACAATTGGAGTATAAAATGTATATTTTCGATTAAGTTGATATTTATAGTTAAAATCTAAATCATCTCCGGAAAGGCCTCCACTAATCAGACTTCCACGAACTGCCCATCGGGAACCTAGATTATATCTTATTAGACCTCCATATGCAAAATGAATATTATGAAATTGCTTGGAATTATTTAAATCGCCTAGATAATAAGAAGTTCCGAGGAATAAACCAAAATCTAAGTTTTTTTGTGCCGTGGCATTAAAAACTGTAGCGAACAGAAAACATATAATAAATGCCCGTTTAACAAACATGTTGAAAATAATAGAATTAGAATTTTGGCAAACCGCTACGTGCAGTTTTTAACTTATAAGTAACGTTAATTGTAAGAAAAGAGTATGCGTCACGTGCTTTAGAATATTTATCTGAATGTCCATCAAGATAATCAGTAGATGTGTATCGCATACCATACTCTAATCCTAAAGAGGCTCTTCTGTTAATAGCATATTTAAATCCTATTCCAATTGGAATAACAAAATTAAAATGAGAGTATTTTTTTACTTGATTTGAAGTAGCATTTGATAAACTTGGCTTAGGATAGAATAAAATACCTCCAAAGCCAACAAATACATAAGTGTTTACATATACAAATTTAAATCTTTGTAAATTTTTAAAAGTATATCTTGTTCCTAATCTTTCTTTTAGTATAGAATATTCAAATTGAACTGATGGTTCAAATAATCCCGACGAAAAAGTTACATTTCTTGCTGAACGTTGTGCTGATTCGGTATAAATATCACTACCATGTATTCGTCCATAAATAAGATTAAGTTTTAATGCAACTTTTTCTTTTAATTTGTATCTCATTCCTAAAAGTAAATGATAACGTGTTGCTTGCATGTCAATATCACCCATAAAATGAACGCCGTCTTTATTTCCACCACCTAAGTCTCCAAAGAAACTAGATGGTCCTATGCCTCCAATAACTTCATACCTACTTCTTTTCCATCTTTGTGCAGATGTAATAACAGGAATTGTAATTATTAAAAGTAATATAAGTAATAGAATTTTATTTTTCATTTTTTATTATCTGAATTTAGGCATACCTTGTCTTGTTGTATAAAGCTTAACTGTTAAATTGATAACCATAAACATATAAGAATCTTTGTCTTTAGCATCGCCTCTTTGTTGGTATGCATTTGTTTGTCCAGGGACAGCCCCTAGTGAAGGATCTGCTAAATATGCCGATATATCTCCATTGTATTCTCTAACCATTGTATTGTCAAAGTAGGTAGTACTTACATCATCAATATAATCAGTAAAAGTTTTTCTAATTCCATATTCTAAGCCAATATTCCATCTTCTGTTTAAGCCATATTTAAAGCCAATTCCGTATGGAATGCATACGCTAAATCTGGAATATTTTTTTCTTGTTGGTACAATACCCTGACCTTCTGTTCCCAATGGTTGTAAAGAATGCCATGTTCCATCAACATATTTTCCTTTTGGGTTATAGAAGAAACCTCCAATACCTAAGAAGAAATAAGTATTTGTTTTAAATCCTTTAATACCTCTAACACGTCTTAAGTTATAACGATGTCCTTGTTTTTCCCTAATAATGGAATATTCAAATTGTGTTGAAAATTCTGCAATATTTGCTTTGAAATTTAAATTCCTGTTTGCACGGAATTTTTCGGATGTAGTTTTGTCGTCGCCATGAAGCCAACCATAGCTTAACATTGTTTTATTTGAGATAGTTTCAGTAATTCTATATCTAATTCCTAAACTTAAAGCTGGTCTTGTCATTTTAAACTCTAAATCTCTTACGAAATTTGTTCCAACTCTGTTTGCTCCGCCTAATTCACCTAAAAAATTTGTTGCTCCAATTCCGTAATAAATTTCGTATCTCATACGTTTCCACCGTGATGAAGCTTGCGAAAATGCTAAGTATGATAATGTTGTTAAAAAAGATATTAGGAGAATTATTCTCATTCAACAAGGCTTTTTTTGTTATTAAACATCAAAAATAGAAAAATTAAAATTTTATACAAAATATAAATGATAATTTTAATCTAAAATAATCTTAAATAAAATTTATAAAATGCCTAACTGTCTCAATTTCTTGGGTCTGCTCCCCACATTAATTTATATCTTAAAGTGTTAAAAAAATTGTACTGTGGACATTGTAACATTTTAACATTGAAATCTGCTCTTTTTATTGTAAGTTCTGCAGATGAGTCAATTGCAATTGAACGATGATCTAAAGATATTAAGCAATTTTCCGTTCTGCTTTGTATTGTTAGTTTTATGATTGATGTGTCGGGAACAACTATTGGTCTTGCATTTAGGTTATGAGGTGCTATAGGGCTAATAACAAAACAGTTTGCATTAGGAACTAAAATTGGACCTCCTGCACTTAAAGAATAGGCTGTTGAACCAGTTGAGGTCGAGATTATAAGTCCATCGGCTCTGTAACAATTTAAAAACTCACCATTTACGGAAGCGTTTATTGCTATCATTGATGATGTGTCTAATTTATGTATTGTTAAGTCATTTAATGCAAAATTAAAGTCGGGGAAAATAGTAGATTCACTTGATAATTCGAGCAAAGTTCTGGTTTCAATTATGAAATTGTCTGAGAAAATCGCATTTAATGATGATTCTATTTCATTTTTAGAAATATTTGTTAAGAAACCTAAATGTCCACTATTAATTCCAACAATAGGTATGCTTAATGTTCTAACAATTGACACTGCTTCAAGAAATGTTCCATCTCCGCCAATACAAATCATTAAATCTAAATCTGGTTCAAGATCGTAGAAACAAGTGAAAGTTCCTTTTGCATTTATTTGATTAGCATAGTCATCATTTATATTCTCTAAAAATGTTTGGTTTACAAAAACATCAATATTGTTATGTGTTATAATATTACATAGCAATAAGAAGTATTCAGAAAAATTTGGGTGAATGTGGTTGCCGTGAAGACCAATCTTTTTAATCATATTTTTAGTTTTAAAACGGGGAGTTAAAATGCAAAAATAATCCGGTTTGACCAAATTTATTTGCAGAAAATTCAAATCTGAAAACTATATCGTAATATGTTACAAAATCTACGCCTATGCCATATCCATATAGAAACTCGTTTGAATGTGGCATCGTTATTTCAGTCTCATTTAAAACATAACCAGCATCAATATTTAAACTGGTATATAACGCAAAATGAAATTTTGTAAATTTTTCTGCTTTTATTTTTCTTAAATGAACTATATGTGGTTTAATTAATTGAAATCTAAAAGAATTATGTAATAACCCAAATGCGTTGCCGTCAATAACATATAATTCCATGCCTTTAGTAAAGTTGCTATAGCCAAAAGCTCTGGTAAATAAATAAGAATATTTTTTAAGGCTTGAATACTCTGCTTGTCCGGCAGTAGAAAAATAAAACCTTTTGGATAGTTTAAAATATTTACTGGCTTTAAAATTTATTGTAAAAAAGTTCATTTCATTTTTTAAAATATTTAAGCCTGTTTTTGAGAGTCTTGCAGAAAAATAATATCCTTCTAAAGGATAATAATTAGAATTTCTTTTATCTCGTGTAAATGTGTAAAATAATGAGAAATATTGTGTGTTTTTAATAGAACTTCCTAAAAATGATGAATTTATTTTAAAAAGAGTATCGGTTATAAAGTGGTTATTGTAAGATACTTCTGCGCTATGCCAATTATATATTCCGGGACGGTAAGTGAAGCTGATAGATGATGAAGAATTTTGGTAATTATAATTGTCTGTTGCGAAATAAGCAGGTTTATTGTCTATTGTTGAATAAGCTACTTTTCTTTGTTTGTAGTATAAAAATTTAACCTCAAAACCTAATTTTTGTTTTTTGTCAATACCCGGAACAGAGTAAGCAAACCCATATTGTTCACGAAAGCCACGTCTGAAAACAAACCGAAGTAATTCGTTTCTCCCTCTGAAGTTTGATTGAGCCAGAAATAACCCGTAATTTACTTTCTTAAAATCACGTTCGTCTAACCAGGAGTTGAAATTTCTTGAAGCTTGTTCAAATATTGGAATTGGCCATAAATACCATCGTTCAATTACATTTATTGAAATGTTTATTGTGTTATTTGTTAATCCAAAAGTGTCGACTTCTGCAAAATTAAAAAGTGATGTGTTAAGAAGGTTATCCTTTGCTTTTTTTAATTGTTCGGGTAATTTGTCAACAAAAATTGTATCGCCCGATTTAAATGGTAATTCTCGTAAAATTATTTTTTCACGTGTTTTATTATTTCCGGAAATTTCAATTTTATTCAGCAAAAATGATTGTGAACTGGATATAAGTGGAATAAAGAAAAAGAGAAAAATTAATCGCATTTTCAGATATTCAAATACCTCATAAATTCATCAAACCGATTTTGATATAAATTAGTCATGTCGTTGTCTTCCATATATGAAGCTTTTACATTATAGTTATATCTGTTAAACGATTGCAGAATTCTTGTTGCGTCGTTTGTATTAAGTTTTAGAGTAACTTCAATTTTTGATGAATTTTCAGAATCGTAAACATACAAACTTAAAATTTTAGCATTCTCGCTTTCAACTATTTGGGTGATTTCTGATAAAAAATAGTCATTTACATTCATTTCCAGAATTATGATTGCACCATGCTTATCAACTGCTGTAACTTTTGCAAAACCCTGAAGTAAATCGTGCAATGTAATTAAACCTATATATTCTTTATTGTTATTAAGAACCGGAATAATAGTTAGTTTTAGTTGAGCAACCATTTCTATTACTTCGTAAATATGTTGGTTTTCAGTAACAAATGGACTAAATAAGGATAGTTTATGATTACCGATTGATTCTTCTGCCATATTAAGGTCAAAAATATCAGAATCGGAGATTAGTCCTAAAAATTCTGAATTATTAACTATTGGCATATGCGAAATACGGAATATCTCCATCCAATTAAGAGCCTGAATTCCTGTGTCTGAGGTCTTAAGCGCAGGAACTATATCAGAAATTAAATCTTTTGCGTGCATAGTTTTTAAAATGCTCAATTATACAATAACTTTACCGAAAAAAATGTCATGACAAGATTGAGTGTAAATATAAATAAAATTGCAACACTTAGAAATGCCAGAGGAGGAAATGTACCAGATGTATTAAAGGTTGCTTTAGATTGTGAAAGATTCGGAGCTCAGGGAATAACTGTTCATCCAAGACCAGATCAGCGTCATATAAGATTTTCTGATGTTTATATTTTAAAAGAGAATGTTAAAACAGAATTTAATATTGAAGGCTATCCCAGCGAAGAATTTATAAGAATGGTAATTAATGTTAAGCCTGATCAGGTTACTTTAGTTCCTGATCCTCCTGATGCACTTACCTCAAATTCAGGTTGGGATACAGTTAAAAACAAAAGTTTTTTATTTGATGTGATACACAGATTTAAGGTTGCCGAGATAAGAACTTCAATTTTTGTTGATACAAAACCTGCAAATATTGAAAATGCATTACAAACAGGAACTGACAGAATAGAATTATATACTGAACCTTATGCTGCAAATTATTTTTTAAATAAGGAAAGAGCTATTGCCCCTTTTATTGAAGCAGCAAAAATTGCAAATAAAGTAGGATTAGGCATTAATGCTGGACATGATTTAAATTTAGATAATTTGAAGTATTTCTCTAACAATGTTCAGAATTTAAAAGAAGTTTCAATAGGGCATGCTTTAATAAGTGATGCATTGTATTTTGGATTAGAAAATACAATAAAAAAGTATTTACAGGAATTGGAATAGCTCTAAAAGTAATTTAGCTCGTGGCTTCAGTCTTGTGAAATTGTTCCAGTACCTTGTACAACTCGAATTGAGAGCGATACGGGCTTTCGTTTTTCTTTATTTCAATAAGTTTGTTAGATAATTTGTCATCTAAAAGTCTTGCTTTTACATTTTCTTTAAAGCAATTGTCGAAAATTAATCTTAGTTGTTTCTGAATGTTTTTACTGTATATAGGACAAACTATTTCAATTCTGCGATCGATATTACGTGTCATTAAATCTGCTGATGAAATAAAATATTTTTCGTCGCCACCATTACAGAAGATAAAAATTCTACTATGTTCGAGGTAGTTGTCAACAACGCCAATTGCCTTTATTTTCGAGCTATGTTCTGTTTTTAAAGAAAACATTCCTCTGATGTTAAGTTTTATTTCAACACCTGCTTTTGCTGCCTGATTTAATAAATTAATTATTTCTATGTCAACTAAATTATTTAATTTTAAATGAATATAAGCAGGTAAACCTTTTTGAGCATTTTCGATTTCGGTAGTAATTAATTTATTGAGTTTTTGCCGAGTGTTAAATGGTGAAACAAACAAATGATAAAACTGTTCTTTTTGATATGTTCTGTTAAAAAAATCTATAATCTTAGTTATTTCTTTTGTTATTTTTTTGTCGGCAGTTAAAATCATTGTATCGGTATATAGTCTGGCTGTAGATTCGTTAAAATTACCAGTACCTAAACAAGCAATATATGTAGATTCTCTACCTTCTGTGCGTTCAATTAAACAAAGCTTTGCATGAACTTTTAATCCTGGAACACCGTACAGAACTCTAACTCCTTCTTCGCGAAGAATGTTTCCGTACTTAATGTTAGCTTCTTCGTCGAAACGAGCCTGTAGCTCCAGTAAAGCTGTAACCTGCTTCCCATTTCTTGCGGCATTAATTAATGCACTAATAACATTTGAGTTGTTTGCTAATCTGTATAATGTTATTTTAATCGATTTTACTTTTGGGTCAATTGATGCTTCCCGAAGCAAATCAATAAAATAGTTAAATGAATGATATGGGAAATAAAGTAAAATGTCATTTTTAAGAATACTTTCAATTATTGATTTCCCGGGTATAATTAATGGATGTTGAATGGGCTTGAATGTGTTTTTTGAAAGCTCTTTCATCCCAAAATCAGGAAGGGTAAGAAGATCTTTAAAGTTATGATATCTTTCACCTGGAATAATAGTGTCATCATGCTTAAAATGCATCTTTTTCATTAAAAGTTTTAAAAGGTGCGAGGGCATGCTTTCGTCAAAAATAAATCGTACAGGGTCGCCTTCTTTTCTTTTTTGTAATCCTCTAACAACATTATTTATGTAGCTTTCAGAAATGTCATCAGTAATATCCAGTTCTGCGTCTCTTGTAACTTTAATAGTGTATGCATTAATTTCCGTTGGATTAAACATGTAGAAAATATTTGGCAACCCAAATCTGATAATATCATCAAGGAAAATTAAATATTTTGTATTTTTTATTTCTGGTAGCACTACAAATCTGGGTAATACATTAGAAGGAATTTTAATGAGAGAATTTATAGATTTTTTCTTTTTGTCTTCGAATCTTAATGAAATAGCCAGATAAACCATGTCGTCTTCAAGAGGTGGAATTTCGTCAAGTTGGTCTATCATCACAGGCATAATATATGGACGTAATTTGTTTAGAAAATAATCCTGAACAAATTCTTTATGTTTATCATTTAATTGCGATTCATTAATAAGTACAATTTTATGTTTTGCCAGTTCAGATAATATTGTACGATAAGTTCTGTCAAAATAAAACTGTTGTGTTATAACAATTTCCTGAATTTTTCTTAGAACACTTGAGGGATCGTATCCTAAAATTTTTGTTGCTTTTGCACCAAGTTGAGTAATACGTTTAAGTGTAGCTACACGTACTCTGAAAAATTCATCTAAATTATTAGAGTAAATTCCTAAAAATTTTATTCTTTCAAAAAGCGGATTAGTAGTATCAGCAGCTTCCTGCAGCACTCTTTCGTTAAATGAAAGCCAGCTTATTTCTTTAGGTGTAATGCTTTGTTTCATTTATTAGCTTTTGGGTTTTCAAAAAAATCCAGTTGTGAATTAGATGCATTTACATCTATCCAGTTTTCTGAATCTATACTAAAAGATATTACAGCAGATTTAGGCAATGCACAAATTTTTCCTTTACTTAATGTATATGATATTTCACTTAACATAGGGTTATGACCAAAAATCCATATCTCATCATTGTTTTTAAATTCACTATCTAAAAACATGAAAAACCTATCGACTGTAAAATATTTATATAAAAACTCTGATTTTGTAATTTTATCTTCTGGGTATGAAAAATGATCAGCAAAAATTTCTGCTGTTTCTAATGCACGAGGTGCCGGACTGGAAATTAGTAAGGTGTTATTTTCTGGTTTGATTTTTAATCTCGATGCAATATTTTTTGCAAGAATCTTTCCGTCAGCAATAAGTCTTCTTTCAAAATCACTTTTGCTTTCGTCTTCTGCTTTTGAATGCCTTATCAATACTAATTTTTTCATTGCTATTTGTTTATTTATGGCATAGTGTCACCAAAGCAAGTACCAATTCTTCTAGCTTTTTTAATCAACGAATGGTCTTCAGGAATTAATCTGGTTTTATCCTGAACTTCTGATAAATCAACAGAAGCAGTTTTGTTATTAAGTACACAAACCATTTGTCCGAATTTTTCATCAGCAATTAAATCAACTGCGTGTGTTCCATATCTTGTTGCAAGTATTCGATCGGTTGGTGAGGGTGTTCCACCACGTTGCAAATAACCTAAAACAGTAACTCTTGTTTCGTAATCTAAATTATCTGAAATCATTTTTGCAATATAATCGCCGGCTTTTACTTTTTTGGGTTTGTCTATTCCTTCGGCTACAACAACAATTGAATATGCTTTTTTTATTTGAGCTCTGTGGTCAAGATATTGGCAAATTATTTTTTCGTCGAATTTAATCTCAGGAAGAAGAATAATGTCACCGCCACCTGCAACGCCAGAATAAAGAGCAATCCAGCCTGCATGATGCCCCATTACTTCAATAATCATAATTCTTTTGTGACTATTAGCAGTTGTGTGAAGCCTGTCTATTGCTTCTGTAGCAATGTTTACAGCTGAATCGAAACCGAATGTTACATCGGTTCCCCAAACATCATTGTCTATTGTTTTGGGAATTCCAATAATATTTAAACCTTCCTGTGCAAGCATTGCTGCAGTGCGCATGGTACCGTTGCCTCCAATACAAACCAATCCATCAAGTTTTGCCTGATGATAATGATCTTTTATAAGTTTAGGCTTATTTATTTCGTTTTGAAGAATTCCCTTTTTAAAAGGTTTTTCTCTTGAGGTTCCAAGTATTGTTCCTCCAAGTGTTAAAATGCCTGAGATATCTGATTCCTGTATATCAAAATATTCTTTATTTATAAGACCTGTATAGCCGTTAGAGATACCAACTATATTCATTCCGTATTCAAGAATTGCAGATTTTGCAACGCCACGAATAGCTGCGTTAATTCCGGGACAATCGCCACCTGCAGTTAGGATTCCAATTCTTTTGTCAATTTTTTTGATCATGTATTGTGTTTTATTTTTCGTTTTGAATAGTTACAAAAATACTATTTCTAATATTAATTATATGTTAATAATTATATTTCAATTGTTCCTTCAAAAACTTTTGTTGTTGGTCCTGAAAGCCATATATTAGAGTATATTGACTCCGATTTTTGAAATGTGACATTTAATTTTCCGCCTTTTGCATTTATGTCATAACTATAAATACCTTCCGGCTTATTAAATGCAGCAACAACTGCAGATGCCACAGAACCAGTACCACACGAATATGTTTCGGCTTCAACACCACGCTCAAAGGTTGCTATTTCTATATTATTCTCATTAACATAAATAAAGTTGACATTTACTCCTCCTGGTGAAAACCTTTGCTGATTGCGTATTTCTTTTCCAATAATATTTATGTTTACTTTTTTGGGATCATCATTAAAACCAATAAAATGAGGCGATCCGGAATTTACAAAGTAACCGTCTTCTAATTTTGTTATTTCTGATATGTCAGACATTTTTAAGGTGACAATATTTCCGGAAATTTTAGCTTCGTGATTTCCGTCGCTTGCCAAAAAAAATGTTAAATCCGAAATTATTCCTAAAGATGATGCAAAAGCAGCAATACATCTGCCTCCATTGCCACACATTGTTCCTTCGTAACCATCAGAATTAAAATATATCATTTTGAAATCTTGTAGATTATCATCTCTTAATATCATTAATCCATCTGCACCGATTCCAAATCTTCTGTCGCATAATTTTTTTACAAGATTATTATTTGTGATATCAAAAATTTCTTTACGGTCGTCAATGATTATGAAGTCGTTTCCTGCTCCGTGATATTTTGTAAAATGAATTGTCATAGGTCGTTAAATTGTGTTAAAAGTACATGATATGAATACATCGACGTATTTTTTTGCGTTCTATTTGCTGTAATTTTATCATGCAAATTTAAATGGTTTGCTGTTAAAAAAGTAAAGATAAATAATTTAAAAATTTATTTTATGAAACGTTACATTTTATCTTTTGCAAGTGCAGTGGTTGGTGCTTCGATTGCTTTGATGGCATACGATAAAATTAATCACAAAGATGTTATTTCAAACGATTTAACAAATCCTCTACCTGTTACAAGAATAGCTAATATAAGTACGGAATCATTGCCGGATCTGACAAATGCTGCTGAACGTTCTGTTCATGGTGTAGTTCATGTTAAAACAAAAATAGCCGGACAATATTATTCGCAAAATTCAATGTTTGATTATTTTTTTGGAAGTGGTGGGCAATTTCAACAGCAACAACCTCAGATTATGCCTGTGGGATCAGGTGTTTGCATATCTTCTGATGGGTATATTGTTACAAATAATCACGTTGTAAATAATTCTGATTATGTAGAAATTGTTCTTGATGATAAAAGAACATTTCAGGCAAAAATTATTGGTAAAGATCCGACAACTGATATTGCACTTTTAAAAATTGATGCAGATAATTTACCTTTTATTCCATATGGTAACAGCGATAATCTTAAAATCGGGGAGTGGGTTATGGCGGTTGGTAATCCATTTAATCTTACTTCTACAGTAACAGCCGGTATAGTAAGTGCAAAAGCAAGAAATATAAATATAACATCAAATTATTCTATTGAATCATTTATTCAGACTGATGCAGCAGTTAATCCAGGAAATAGCGGCGGTGCCTTAGTTAATACAAATGGTGAATTAGTCGGAATTAATACAGCAATTGCTTCTCAGACGGGAAATTATATTGGTTATTCATTTGCTGTTCCTGTTAATATTGTAAAAAAAGTTGTCGCCGATTTGTTAGAGTTTGGTGAAGTGCAAAGAGCATATCTCGGAATTAATATTTCATCTGTTGATCAGAATCTGGCTGCTAAAAAGGGAATTACAGAAACTCAGGGTGTTTATATCGAAGATGTTTATCAGAAAGGTGCTGCTGAGGATGCAGGAATATTAAAAGGTGATGTTATTGTTGGTGTTAATGAATTTGCCGTAAAAGATATTCCTCAATTACAAGAACAATTAACAAAGTTCAGACCAGGCGATAAGGTTAAACTACAGATTATGCGTGGTGATAAGAAAATGGAAATATTAACTGTACTTAAAAATCGTGAAAATGGCACCGCAATAGTGAAATCTGCTGATATAACTGTATTAGGTGCAAAATTTCAGCAATTGTCAGGTGAAGATAAACAGCAATTACGACTTCAGAATGGAATAAAAATTTCTGAAATTGGAAATGGAAAACTTAAAGCTGTTGGTTTACGCGCAGGGTTTATTATTACAAGTATTAATCACCAGCCAATAAATACTGTTGATGATGCTCAGAATGTTTTAGGTAAGATTAAGGGAACAGTTCTGGTTGAAGGTATCTATCCTAATGGGATGTATGCATATTTTACATTTGCACAGTAAATTTTAAAAAGAAAATATATGTTAAACCTAACAGGTTTTCAAAACCTGTTAGGTTTTTTTGTGTCTGTTAGGTCAATATTTTCTTTTTTATTAATTTTGCACAAAATATTTACGGGGTGTAGCGCAGTGGGCAGCGTGCCACGTTCGGGACGTGGAGGCCGGTGGTTCGAGTCCACTCACCCCGACAAATAGTTGTTAGTAAGTGAATTGTAAATGAAAGCTATTTTTTAATAAATTTATAATTGCCAATTTCATTATTTGTTTTGTTATAGAATCTTACTAGATATATACCAGCACTTAAATTTTTTATTAAAATTTTGGTTTCTTCTTTTAAATTTCCTGATTTTACTGTTTGTCCATACAAATTAACTATTGAATAATTTGTATCATCTAAATGGGTTGATTCTACAATTATAAAATCTTCTGAAGGGTTTGGATAGATATTAAAATTTTTGTTTTCTTCAATAATATTTGAGCCTAAATAGCAGTTAACCGGTGATGGAATTAAATCTCCGGGTGTAATGTTATCTAAGATACCTAAGTATTCTACAGAACAGTCATTATAAACTTTAAACCTGAATGTATGTGTGCTTGTGCAACCTGATGGACAATCGCCAAAACCAATTGTGAAATTATAAAATTTGTTTGAGCCCGATTCTGTATAGGTAATTCTATTACCATCTCCGTTATAAGGTTTTTTTTCTGAATAATTAACACCAGTAAATGTTTCAATGCTGTCGCATAATGGTTGTACATTAATATTTTGAGTTGTAGTTAATGTTGCATAACAACTTCCAAAAGTAGAGAAATGTGTGATAGAAAAACCATAAGTTGATAACAGATTATCTAATGCAGTATATCCTGTAGTTGTTGTTAACATGTTTTGCCAATTGTCTGTCCAGCTATACGAGGTATCAACTCCAATATAAATGCTGTTGAATAAATATTCGCTAGGCTGCTGATGAATGCAATAATTATTAAATACTGAATCTCTTTCAGGGATCGTTGTTAAATTATAAATTGCAGCCAATCCTTCCCATATAGGTTGCTGTACAGATTGAGGAACTATAATAGAATCTCTGTAAGTAGATGTAATATTTGTAAAAATACTTTTTAAAGCTAAATGTTTTACATCCCAATCATAGTTTGTTTGCAGACTTGCAGATATATTACAATTTGATGGTGTTTGTGAATAACCGCAATAAAAAATAGTTATAAATGATGCTATTAATAATTTCTTTTTCATAATAATAATTTTTGTATCAATATTATTATTGACGATTAAAATTAGCATTAGTTGCCTGATGGTAAGATTTTAAAAACAAAGTAAATTTTTAAAATTACGCAATATGTATAGGTGTTGTGGCATGAAATTTTAGATAAGTTTATTTTTCTTTTAAACTATTCTTGTGTTTTTTTATTTTTTTTATTGCCCAATCATAATGACTTGACGTTGCTGAAACACAATAACTTCCTAAGCTTGTGGTTCCTGTCCAAGGAAAATATTTGTTTGTAAATAATTCTTCATTTGAGAACAAATCAATTTGTTTCATTACATCTGAATGGCTTTCCTTTAATAGTGAGATAGATTTATCCAATAGGGTTTTTTGGTGCTTTTCCCAAAATTTGACATTCATTTGCGGATATGTTTTCCAATTATATGGTTCAGGCAAAAAATTTATTTTTTCTCCTGCTTTATTAAAACGTACCCAATTTAATAACAATTGATGCCATTCATAAAGATGTATCAACACATCCCGAATATTTCTGTCTCTATCTTCAAATGAAAAAAATTGTTCTTGCTCCTTTTTTTTTAAAGAATTTATAAGTGTAAATAACTTATTAAAATTGTTGTCACTTGTTTCTTTCAGCTGTAATTTTGTTGTTGGTCTTGCCATTTTATTTATAGTATATAACGGTTGAAGCTACGAAACGACGAGCTTTTGCTTGCTGTTAAACCGCGAAGAATTTTATTTAATGTTAAATGTTTCAAGTAGTCTATCTGCCGAGGTGGACTGCAAGTTGTTAATTTATGTGATGTTATGTTATACAATGGTAGTATATATTGCAAAATGTTATCAAATGCTTTAGTCTTGTAAGGTTTGCCAAGTCAAGGTTCACTATTTTATTATTATTTTCTTATTATAGACCTTATCTCCCTTTATTTTTACTAAATAAATTCCCGGTAGTAATTTAAATTCATTAAAGAAATATTTTTTAGATCTACAAAATGTTTCGAAAATTAATTTACCTGTAATATCTGTTATAATTATTTGATATATTTTACTGTCAGTGTTAGTAAGCTCAATTGTAAACTCACTATTACTTGGATTTGGATATATGTTTAATTGATTAGTTTTATCTTCTATAGACTGAACATAAATAAGGCCGGATGCTTCATCAGCTCCAATAGTTGGTATCGTATTTCTTAAATCATTATCAATATCTGTATTTATTCCTGTAATTGGTTTTGCTAACCCTGCTAATGAATTGTTTAAAATATGAAAGTCTGAAGAACTAACATATTGAGGGTTTAAATTAACTGAATTTGAATCTAAATGATAAAGATTTTGCCATTCCAATAAAGTAAATGGATATGCTCCGCTTAAAGAAAAAACAGAAGGCATATTTGGGCAAAAGTAATTATTATAATCACATTCTAAAACTTGCATATTTGATATTGTCGAATTATAATAATCAGGATCTAACCATAATGCACCTCTAAATTGATAACCATATCTTAAATTTACTAAATTATTATTCAACAAAACTATATTTGTGTCATTAAATAAATGTAGTGTAGCTTGTGGGTTTGAAGAATATAAAGTGTCAAACATATTAAGCTGCATGTTATTAAATTCTATCTCTATATTTTTACTGTAAAATATATTATTCCAACCATCAATAAAGTTATTTGTTATTTTAGAATTAATGAGTCCTAATGAATTTGTGTTAGATACGGATATTCCCCTATCGAATCCAAATAATTTATTTTTATCAAATACAATTCCCTTACATAAATTTATACCAGCAGCCAAATTTCCAATTATGCCAATTGGATGCTGAAAACTTTGAATATAATTTTCACTAACAAAAGCATTATAAAATTTCTCAATTGTAATCCCGTTTAAGGCGTTTGTAATGGAATTGTTTTTAATTATTATGTTTTTGCCTCTAAAAGTATTATAGCCACTAGCATATAAACTGTTGTAAGTATCGTAAACCAAATTATTTGTAAATTGTAAAGTATCGCTATCTTCAAATCTAACAGCTACGTCATTAACTGCATCACTACTAAAAAAAGATCCTAATCCATTAAAAACACAAGAGTCAATTATAATGTTTTTAGAAAAATTTGTTACATCAAGCATTGTTATATTATTCCCATTTGTATAAGGATCATTTAATGCCTTAAAACTTAAATTCTTAAATCTAAAGTATTTTGCACTATCTAATGTTATAATAAAATGATCTCCACTGGTGTTACCTACATCTGCACAAATTGTTACATATTCTCTATCTCCGAATAATGGTTCAAATGTAATCGTATTATAAATGGATGATCCTGTTATATTTTGAAAAGTTACTATCTCCTGATAAACTCCTGGCATTACTTTAAATATTACAGGACCACATATTCCATCGGAAGCAAGTTTGTTTCTAACAATAGTAAAGTTAGAAAAGTCGCCACCCGAAGGACCAATAGTATAAACACCACATAAAGAACCTGAATTATGGTTATTTGTTATGGTGTCATTGTAGGAATATACATCAATTCCACCATTTACAGACAATGGAAAAGCTTTAATAATATTTTGTCCAGTCGAAGAAAATGTTCCAAGTGTAAGATTTGTTATACTGTCATTTTGGTTTATATTGCCATTGAAAATAAAAGGAGTTTGAGCTATGCCATCAACAGTCCAACCAATAGTTGCAGTAGTTAAATTAGAAGTTCCATAATTTGTCAAACTTACAACTACGGGGTTTATTCCAGAACAATTTAATGATGATGAATTTATATTTGTTATTCCTGCATCTATATTTCCGGAAGTAAATTCATAACAACCTATATCTGGAGTCGTAACATTTCTCACATTTCCTTCTATGTCTTTTTCAATACCAATATATGGTACGCCAGAGTTGTTTAAATCAGCACTGTTAATTTCATATGAAATACCATTTGAAAAATGCGGATTTTTGTTTAATGAAAGCAAATCTTTTCCTGTGGCAGATTGATATGCCGCTAATGTAGAATAGGTTGTAATATAACTTATAAGGGTACCTGATAAATTGTAAAAATTATTGTTGTTCCCTAAATAATTAGATCCAGTCTGAACTTGAATACCAAAAGCAGGTGATGAGTTATTCAGTGTAATATTGTTGTTATAACTTTTAAAAACACCAAAATTATTGACTGATAAACCTCCAGAATAGGAACTATCTACTCTTAAAGTATTATTAATAAATTCAGTTATTGAATTAGCCTTAGTTGCGATAGAAACTGCAGCTGAACCGAGTTCACCATTTTTAAAATATATATAATTGTTAAAAATTTTAGTATATGTAAAATTGTTTATATCCAAATAAATCGACCCCTGACCATAACTTGTATTTATATTATTGCCAGAAATTACTAGTGAATCATTTACTTGAGACATATAAATTGTTCTTATAAGTCCATAAATATTAGGAGTGAATTTATTATCAATGATTTTCATCCCACTTTGTTTTTCAGCATAAATAGACACGCTGCCTGGTCTTGAAAAAAGATTATTTCTTATAATATTTCCGAAATTATAAGTGGGAGGATTTGGATAAAGATATATGCCAATGGAACCATTTAAAAAAATATTATTTTCAATGATGTTATTGTTATTACTATTGGAACTCGATGGCGTATTTGAAATACATATCTGGGAATTGTAATCTTCAAAAAGAACACACATTACGCATAAAGAAATTTGAGAAATTATTTGACAATTTTTAATCACATTATAACTTGCGCCATCAATTAATTTAATGCAAGTCATTGTTGAACTTAAATTTCTAAAAGAAATATTTCTGAATGTTACATAAGCTGCTCCATTTAGGGTGACTAATGGTGCTGTGTTGAAATAATCTGAACTTCGCCAATCAACATCTAAGCTATCTAAAGTTTCACTTTCAAAAATTACTCTGTTTAATTCACTCGATCCTGTAAAATTTAAAACAGTTATATTTTCATAATATATACCTGTTCTTATTTTAAATGTTACTGGTCCACAAACACCATAAGTATTTAAATCATTAACGGCATCAGATATTGTTACATAATCAGCGGATGTGCCTCCAATTGTATAAATACCAACTAAAGGTGTTAAAATTTGTATTGAAATACTATCATTATTATTTATAGGATCTAACAATCCATTAGGGCTAGATACCCATGCTTCAATGTCATATGTGTTACCTGAAATAAATAAATAATTACCTAATAACACAGATACAGTATCTGCAATAATTAAATTTCCAGACCAATTAATTGCTGGCTGCATTAATCCATTTATGGACCAATTAATAACTGCTGTTGAAAGTGGTGTACTCCCTTCATTTTTGAATAAAACTTTTACTGATTGCATACCACTACAATTATTAACAAATGGAAGGAAAGATACTAATGACGCATCTAAAGTAACAAAGGTAAATTCATCAGCTCCAATATCAGGGGTTGATAAATTTCTGCTTTCTCCATCTATATCATCAAAAACAACAGGTAATGAGATTCCTTTATTATTTATAGCAGTATCTAAATACAAATGTAAATCACTTGTTGATGTAAAACTTGGATTATAATTATAAGAAATAGAATCTTTAAAAGTTAAAGTCTGCCATGCATTTAAGGTTGTTAAATCATTTCCTGTAAAATTTGCAAGGTAAGTACCAGATGAGCTAAAATTATTATGATTTGATACCGAAAGATTAACAATTCCATTTACCCATATTGAGTATCCGCCACCTACATTAGCATAAATATTATTTATATTGTTAATGTTTGTGTTTGAATTTAAGTACAAACATTTTCCTAATATGGAATTAACCCTAATTGAATTAAAATATAAATTTTGATAATTTGAATTGGTAACATATAGTGCATCAGAATTTGTTGAAATCATATTATTAGAAATTATACCATTTGTTGTTGATGATGCTGAACAATAAATAATGCAAATTCCTAATGAACTACCAGCTAGTCCTATTATTTTATTTTTCGAAATATCTTGCGAATTAAAACAATAGTAAGAATAAATGCCAGTCCATGAACCAGTAGAATTTGAGGTAATGGTGTTTGATGTAACAACTGGGCTTTCCTGATATTTAATAAGAATACCAAAAGCCGATTGATCTTTAATAATATTATGGCTAATAAATAAACTTGAATCTTTTTGAGCTAAGCTAACCCCCAATAAGCATATTCCAATGCTTCCGTTTGAAATCAAATTATTATCGATTATAACACCTTTATTGTGCACATTATTTGATAAAATAATACTATTCTCTGTTGTACTGCTAGTAGTTGGCATTCCATCTATAACATTATTTAATAATAAAATATTATGATTATTTCCAGTAAAATTAATTACACATCCATATAAAGAATTTAATGCTTTTATTGAAATTTTCTTTATTGATACATATGATGAACTATTAAAATTTACAGTATAATTATTGCTTGGTCCTGACGAATTAAATGTTAATGCTACTGCAGAACTATCTGCAGTTTCAGATTGAAAAACAATTGTATTTAGAAAAGAACTTCCGTTAATAAAAGGGATAGTAATTTGTTCATTATATACACCATTTCTAACATTAAAAGTTACTGGACCACAAATTCCTCTTGAAATCAAATCGCTAACAGCTGTATTAAATGTATTATAGGTAGGAGAGGTTCCTCCAATTGTATAATTTCCTGAAAGTGCAGTTCTGAAATTAGTTTTAATGATCGTATCGTTTGCAGGAATTGGATCTGCTGCACCATTTGGGTTTTTTACCCAGGCTTTAATAGTATAATTAACACCAACTAGTAAATTGTAATTTCCTAGTAATACGATTGCTGTATCTGCATTCAATAAAGTACCTGTCCAGTTATTGGTTGATTGATTAACTCCATTAACTTGCCAATAAATGGAAGCAGAATTAATCGTTGGACCACCACTATTTAAAAGTTTAACTTTGATTGGAGTAACACCCGGACATGTTGCAATAAGATTATCAAATCCAATTAAGGTTGCATCAGTAATAATGGGTGTAAATTCATCTGCACCAATATCTGGCGTTAATACATTTCTGTTTTCACCATCAATATCGTCATTTAAAATACCACTTACAGAGCAACCAGCATTATTCAAATGATAATCTAAAGTATGTAAATTGCTAGACGAAACAAAAGATGTATTGAAAGAAATTGAGTTCATCTCTAAACCGGTTGCTGTTTTCCATAAGCCTAAATTAGCATAATAAGTTGTATTTAAAATTGCAAATTGTGACCCCGAAACAAAAAGATTATTGTAATTAGAAAAACCATTTAGAACTACAGAAGAAGAACAATAAATCGCAATTCCACCACCAACATTTATGACATTATTATTTTTAAAACTGCCAGGAGCACTGTTGAAATAAACTGCTGAACTTGAAGTGTGAGTGTTTGTGATATTTATCGAATTATTGTATATTTTAACAATACTACTGAAATTTGATATGTACAATCCTGAAATATTTGTTGTTCCAGAGCAATGAATGAAATTATTTGCTATAATACCTGCACTGCCTGAATTCATTAAAAATCTAAGTGCTGAACTCATAACACTTATTTTATTCTTAGTAAAAATAATATTTGAGAATTGCATTATATCTACATTATAGCTTGTAGATGTTGTGTTTTGTGTTATAACATTTGAAGAAATGACTAATGAATCTTGACTGTTTGCATATATGGCAGTTGTATGATTTGTGAAAACATTATTCAAAATACTATTTGAAAAACTTAATAATCCCTTTAAATTAATTCCTCCATAACCATTTGAAATGTCATTGTTAATGAATTTGTTATAACTTGAACTAGGTGTTGAATAAGTTCCCGTAGATATGCAGTATCCAGCAGCTCCAATAATTTTATTGTTTTCAAATAGGGAATGATCAGAACCATTAAAAATACTTATTATATTATTTAAATCGACATTACCAGCCGTAGCACCATTTGTACTTGTTATGGTCATGTTTTTAAATCCAATATAATCTGAATTATTCAAATAAATTGTTGATGTATTTCCTGCATTAGTATTATTTATTACTACTGAAGTATTAACTCCCGTTTCGGATTGAAAAATAATTTTATTTAATGAGCTACTTCCTAAAATTGCTGGTATTGTAACTTGTTCATTATATGTGCCTGGTCTGACATTAAATGTAACTGGACCGCAAACTCCATTTATTATTAAATCACTTACAGCGGTATTAAATGACATATAATCAGGAGATGCTCCGCCTATTGTATATGTCCCTGACATTCCTGTACGGAAATCAATACTAATTGTATCATTTAAAGCGGAACCATCAGGTAATGAATTTGGATTTGATACCCACACTTTTAAGTGATAAGGAATTCCAGATATATAATTGTAATTTCCCAGATTAATTGTTGTACTATTTGTTGAGAGTAAATTTCCAGTCCAGTAAAAAGAAGGTTGTGTTATGCCATTTAATTCCCAATTAATAGTCATGTTATTAATCGGATTTAGTCCAGAATTTCCAACTCTCACAACAGTTTCAGCTAATCCAATACAAGGGGGAAACAAATTTTCGAAATTTATCAATTCAGCATCATTTACGATAGGCGTGAACTCATCAGCTCCAATGTCTGGAGTAGTTGAACTTCTAGGCTCTCCGTCAATATCTTCAGTTACAAAAGTGCTAACAATAGCTAAATTATTCAAACAAGAATAAATCGTATGCAAATCTATTGAGGAAAAGAAATGTGGGTTAACATTGATTGAATTTGAATCAAAACCTGTAACATTTTGCCATTGTGAAAGTGTTGATACATTATTGTTATTATAATAAAATAGTATATTGCCAGTAGAATAGTAATCATTATAATTGCAATCAACTGGACCATCAAGGCGGTATACAGCATATCCACCCGCATTATTCGAGAAAATGTTATTTATAATATTAACATTAGAATTGTTATTTGAAATATGTAATGGAAAATAATTGAAGTTATTGGAAATAACTGAATTATTAACAACATTTAAATAAGTACAAGCTCCAACTTGTATTCCAATTCCTTTAGAAGTAGAAATAAAATTATTTACAATAAGTCCATTGTTTATACTGGTAGACGCACTATTTGTAATATTAATACCTCCTTCAGATAATTTATTTTTCTTGACAATAAAATTATCAGTACAACCGGTCATTAGAATACCACTAAAATTAGTTTGACTTAAACTACAATCAATAGTATTATTTGAAATTTCCGGTGCAATATGTTTTGATATATTAATTCCAGCATAATACTGGTTTTGAAAAGAGTTGTTATTAATCTTTGTTTCTGGAATATATACAGAACTTGAAGAACTTGTATAATATATTCCTGTATAACCCCCAAAAAATAAATTATTGTTAAAAACATTATTGTTATTGTTAATGTTAAGGGCTCTTATAAGGTGTGGTCCAACCAAGCTTGATAAAACAGGACCTTTTAATACGCAATTTGAAAATGCAATATTATTAGAATTGGTTGCAATGTCAACAACGCCCCAAGAAGAAGTAAATGTTGATTGAATAGTTATTTTATTAAATTTAATATTATTACAACCATTAAGTTTTAAAATGAATTGTGTTGTAGTTGATTTTGTTAAAAGAACTGAATTACTATCAAGTAATTCAGACTGAAATGTTATATTGTTAATAACAGATGTTCCAGATATTGCAGGAATAGTAATCTGTTCATTATAAGTTCCTGCACGTATATTAAATATTACTGGTCCACAAACCCCATTTGTTGTTAATGCTGTTACGGCCGATGCAATGGTTGTATAATTTGGTGCAATGCCTCCAATTGTATATGTTCCATTTAAGCATTGAGAAAAAGAAGTTCCTAAAGTTACAAAGCATACAATATATGCTAATAATAGTGTTCTTTTCATTTTTATTTAATTAGAGCTTATTATACTAAACAAATATACATTAATTTTAATATAGAAAATTTACTAGAATGTAACTTTCTTACTAAAAGAGCATAACGATTTTATCTGAATGTCTTTACTACACATATCTGCCCAAAAATGAACGTATATGTATTATGAAATTTGTTTTTAATATTATTATTCTTAAAAATCAAAAATATAAAAAAATATTACAACTTTTTTATATGTAATTAATATTTAGTATTTTTATTAAAAATTACAATATTATGACAAATCATAAGAAAACAAAAAAAGATAAGCACGAAAAATCTGTTAAAATGACAGCTGAAGGCGATATTACAGTAAAGCATAAAGAAAAAATTAAAAGAAAAAATTTTGAAGAAATTTTAGAAAATCTGGATTTAGAACTAGTAAAATTACAGGAGTGGGTTAAACAGAAAAAACTTAAAGTTGTTGTAATCTTCGAGGGTCGCGATGCTGCCGGTAAGGGTGGAGTAATTAAGACAATTTCACAATGTTTAAATCCTCGTATTTGCAGAGTTGTTGCTTTAGGTATTCCAACTGAAAAAGAAAAAGGGCAATGGTATTTTCAAAGATATATTTCTCATCTTCCGGCAGAAGGTGAAATGGTTCTTTTTGATAGAAGTTGGTATAATAGAGCAGGAGTAGAGCATGTTATGGGGTATTGTACAAATGATGAGTATGGTGAATTTCTTCGCTCTTGTCCCGAATTCGAGAAAATGTTAATCAGATCAGGAATTATTTTAATTAAATATTGGTTCTCTGTTAGTAACAAAGAGCAGGAAACCCGCTTTCAGGAAAGGATTAAAAACCCTCTTAAGCGCTGGAAAATTAGCCCAATGGATGTTGAATCACGCAGTAAATGGGTTGAGTATTCACATGCAAAAGATAATATGTTTGCTTATACTGATATTAAGCAATCTCCATGGTTCGTTGTTGAAGCAGATGATAAACGCAGAGCAAGATTAAATTGTATAACCCATTTGTTATCTATGATTCCTTATAAAGATTTAACACCAAAACCATTTAAATTGCCTGCACGAAAATCTGACGAACATTATGTAAGACCTCCAAAACAGGAGCAAACATTTGTGCCGCAGAAGTATTAGGAAAAAAGATTTTTTCTATAAATTTTTAACAGCTGTAAAATAGCAGGAGTGGTCGGAAGAAATTCCGACCACTTTTTTTATGTCTTATTGAAGAATAAATCAGGGTTCCCTCCAAATCTAAGAACAATTAATGCAATTACTAAATTTCTAATAACAAATAAATTATATACTAGTTTAATTTAATTGCACCTTTACTCATAGTCATCCTGAGGTTCTCGAAGGATTTGCCCACAAACTCTCACACATGTTTCGAGAGCCTCAACATGACCCCATTTGGAATAAGATATAATTTACTTTGTTATAAAAACAAAAATGGCCGGAAGAAAAATATTCCGACCACTTCAGGCAAACTAGTATTATTTTATTTTTCCAATTTTCTCGATTAGCTCCAAAGTGGGTTTGTAATCATCTTCACTAACTCCTGCAGCTTTTGCTATTTCAATTGCTTTTGTTGCTTCAGTTTTTGATTCTTCGTATTTTTTAAGTTTAAATAAAAGTGAAGCATATGTATCATGTGCTGCCCACTCTTTATTCTCATTTCCCACAAGAGCTTTTTTCATCCATTCGGCAGCTTTCTGAATAACTTTAATGTCATCCGAATTTTCATAAATACTCCACGAGATTTCGTTAAATTCGTTTACTCCATTGTAAAATTTATCACCTTGTTCTACTGCAAGATTAAAATATTTTTTCCAATCTTCCTTTTTATTGTAATAAGCTAAATCGGTACGAAACAATATTTCTTCAATATTTGCAAATTTAATATTCTTAATTTCGTTTTTGAATTTAGTGTATTCTTCTTCTTTTAATTCTTTTTTGTATATTATGTTTTGACCACTGTTAATGAGAATCGTTTTAATTTTTGAATTAACTGAATCTGCTGTGTATAAATTGTTAAATATTTCAACATTGTCAAGCAAATATTTGAATTCCCTGCTTTTATAATCAGATGAAAAATCTCTGATTATATTCCAGTTTGCTCTATTAAAAAGTTCTTCATCTTT
>JACREQ010000021.1 GCA_016218155.1 Bacteroidia bacterium | reverse complement strand
GTAATGGGCATCCATAATCCGTTTACCCCTACCAGCCAACTCAATGGCTCTTAGTTCAATATCATATCTTAAATACGATTTCCAATTGTTAAATACTACTGACGATCCACCCGCGTAAGGGAAGCAAAATAACTTCATATTATATTCCTATTTAAAATTCGAATAATTTTTCTTCGCCATACTTTAAAATTTCAACTTGAGAAAAAAGATTTACCTTTTCTTTAAACTGCTCTGGGTTTGAGTTTAGTGAAGGTATTGTATTAAAATGGCAAGGTACAACAACCTTCGGTTTAACCTTTTCTGTTGCCCAAACAGCTTCAGTTATACCCATCATGTAGTTTGAGCATATTGGTACCATCATTATATCAATTTCATATAATTTCGATAAATACTCCATATCACTATAGAAGGCTGTATCACCTGTATGGTAGAATGTAACTTCGGGGGTATTAACAATAAACCCGCACGGTGCAGCTATTCCCGAAGAATGAATTGCTTGGGTGAAATATATCTTTACATCATCTTTTTGAATCTCACCCCCAATATTTCCTCCTAAGAAACGACACCCTTTTTCACCCGAAAACTCTGCCAATTCAAATACTCCAATAAAAATAGCATTAGTATTTTTACAAATCCTTATAGCATCATCTAAACCATGATCAGAATGATCATGGGTAACCAGAACAAAATCTGCTTTCTTAATTTCAGTGTAACTCTTATAAGGACTTACAGGATTTCCATCTATCCACGGATCTATAAGAAAAGTGTATCGCTTTGTTTCTATTTGAAAAGCGGAATGCCCAAGCCATGTTACCTTTATCATTTCATTTTTATAAAAAATTTTCTGTACCAAAGGTAAATTAACCTCTAGTAAAGAAAAATATTAATTTAGAATTTAATTAAACCCGCGCTTGAGGGGGATTAGCATACTCAGGTTTCATTTTTCCATCGTCATCATATGGCCATTCGTAATTATACTCTGGGTATTCACCATCATCATTGATTCCTGGTTTATATTCATTTGTCCAAGCATCTTCTTTAGCTTTGCGTTCCTCGATAGTTAGCCCTGGAAGTAATTCATAACATAACATTTGAATCCATGAACCTTGCATAAATTTTTTCATTCCTTCGTCCTGTGGATTTTCAAATACATCACAAACAGCTTTTCTCAGATTATCAGTAGAACCTATATATCTTGGATGAATAGGAGTATCATGGATAATACCAAAGATTCCAAAAACAGCTGGTTCTTCTGGTAGTTCATCTAAATTATCCTTTTTATCCAAATTATAATCCTTGTGATATACTTCTTGTTTAACTACTCTTTCATTAAAAATTGGATTCATAGCAAGAAAATTATTTGTTATTATAAATTCTATTTATTGCTTTGAGACATCATTATTGTATAATCCTCGTCACTTACAGGTTCCAACCATCCTATCCCTTCGCAGGTTTTTAGGTCGATATCGGCAGTACACTTTACCTTATCATAGTTTAGGGTTAATCCACCAACTAAATGAACTGTACCTTTAGCATTCTGAAAATCCGCATTTTCAAATTTACAAAATCTACGGTCTAATTGAACTCCAAGTTCAGTTCCTGTTTTTTTAAACATTACATGTACATAATCTCTATCAATACATTCTTTTAATGCTTCCGCTGTCTTTTCAGGTCTAGCACATTCAACCTCTTGCTCTTTGGTCAATCTTACTACCAATTCATTAAGTTCTTTTTTCATCTTTCTATATTTATTTTTGATATTTATAGCTCAAATCCTTTGTTAAATTCCACTCTCCAAACGAGCTGAGAAAGTTTCTTTTCTTCATTTAGCCTATAAGTCAGCATTTTATGAACCTCCAATTCTTTCCAAATTTCTTCGAGTTTTGAATCATCCGTTGGGGTTAGAAAAAATATAGCTGCGGTAAGTCTTGTTAGTAGATTTTCATAGGGTAGCTCCCATGCAGAGATAAGATTTCTCTCTTTCATTTCATCTAAATGCTTCTTTACAGCTTTAATTTCCGGAACATTTCCAATTTGTGCCATAGTGTTAATTCTTTTAGGGTTATTAGTCAATTATTTATTTGATTTATTATTATAAAATCGTATCCTCTTATTAAAAAAAATTACAGTAAACTAACTATAAACTTTTGACATTAAGCTACATAATGAATTTGAAAATTCAACAGGGTTTTCCAACTCATAACCTTCAATTAGCAATGCTTGGTTAAAAAGTATTTCGCTGATATTTTTTAAATCTTCAGTGGAATTCTCAGTTTTATATACTTTTTCAATAACAGGAAAAATTGGATGATGGGGGTTAATTTCTAAAATTTTTGATGCTTTAGGTGCAATCTGATTAACACCCTTAAGCAGCTGTTCCATATTAAACGTTGTCCCTGAGTTTGTATTTACAAAACATACTGGACTAGAAATTAACCTTTTACTAATCTTAACTTCTTTAACCTTACCCTTGAGATGCTCTTTAATAGCATTTAGCATATCTTTATATGCTTCATTCTCATATTCTTTATCTGGATTCTTATCTTTAGCATCGTCACTCGGATTTTGCTTAGTAAGTTCCTCAAATTTAAAGTCCTCTCTAGTAACCGATTGAAGTTTAATATCTTTATACTTATCCAGATTTTGTGTTAAAAATTCATCTATCTTATCAACGAAATAAAGTACTTCTACTTTCTTATCCTTGAATACCTCTAGTTGGGGCATTCTTTTAATTGTTTCAATATCCTTTGCTGCAGCATAATATATCTCCTTTTGACCCTCGGGCATACGTTCAACATACTCATTTAATGTTGTCATCTTCGATTCATTAAATGAAGAGTGAAATACAAGTAAATCTTCAAGTTTCTCCTTATTCTTATACTCCATATAAATACCACCCTTGATTGCTTTCCCTAATTCAAGCCATACCTCTTCGTATTTCTCTCTTTTTTCCTTTAGCAGTTTCTTTAATGCTTCAATTACCTTACTTTCAAGGGATTTTCCAATAATCTTGAGTTGGGCATCGTGTTGAAGAATTTCTCTAGATATGTTAAGCGAAAAATCAGGAGAATCTACTAGACCACGAACGAATCTTAGATGGTCGGGCAGCAAATCCTTACAGTCATTCATTACAAAAACATTCTTTGAGTAGAGCTGAATTCCTTTAGAGTATTCCCTATCATATAGGTTTGAAGGGGCTTTGGATGGAATAAATAGTAGTGCTGTAAATTCTACTTTTCCCTCAAGGTTAAGATGAATTACATCTGCAAATTCATTCCAATCGTGAAAGTGATGCTTGTAAAACTGAAAATATTCATCGATGGCAATATCCTTCTTGTTCTTTTTCCAAATAGGAGTAATAGAATTTAATATTTTATGGTCAATTACTATTTCATCCTTAGCACCTTCTATTACTTTCCCATCTTTATCGCGAGGTTTTTCTTCGCGATAAAAATCCATATTAATCGGGTAACTAATATAATTCGAGTATTTTTTTACCAGATTCGAGATGGTATACTGATTAGAAAAATCTTCCTCTGGGTTTGAAGTTTCAACAGCACCTTCCTTTAGATATAGTGTAATTTGTGTTCCTCTTTTTTCGGTTTCAATCTCTTCAATTGAATATTCACCAAATCCTTCGGACTCCCATCTAACACCTTTTTCAGATCTTGCTGAGCGAGTAATAATTTCGACCCTATCAGCTACCATAAATGAAGAGTAGAATCCAACTCCAAATTTGCCTATCAAATCTAAATTTTTTTCTTCTTTAAGTTTTTCAACAAATGCCTTTGTCCCAGATTTTGCTATTGTACCAATATTTTCAATCACTTCATCAATTGTCATACCTATTCCATTGTCAGTAATTGTCAATGTTTTATTGTTTTTATCGACATCAATAACAATTTTAAGTTCATGATCGCTTCCAAGAAGTTCGGGTTCTGTTAGAGATTGAAAATGAACCTTATCCAAGGCGTCTGATGCATTTGAAATAAGTTCACGCAAAAAAATCTCCCGATGTGTATACAATGAGTTAATCATTAAACTGAGTAACTCTTTTGTTTCTGCCTGAAATGCGAGAACCTTTTTTTTATTATTTTTTTTAGTCATATTACTAAAATAAATTGTTAATTAATTCTTACACCATTTTAACCTCCACATGTCAAAATTTATGCCTTTTTCAAAATATTGATTCAAAGTAATTTTGTCATGTCTCATTGGCATTGTCATTTTAACATTTTATAATTCAATTCCTTCCCATACTTTAAAATCTTTGTCTACACTATTTTTCTCAAATAGTACTGTAACTCTTTACTATGATCCCATTGATTAGGATAACCAAAGGATACTTCTTCATGCTTTACCCTTCTGACGATTTTTGATGATCGCATATGTAAATGCCCATATACCACTATTTTAATATTAAATAGGTCAAGCCATTTCTCGGTTAGAGTAGTCCCACACCAAATAGAAAACCTTGGATATGTATATATTCTACCAAGTTCTTTTAGTAGAGGGTAATGGCTAATCACTATTTTAGGAATCTTATAGTCAATAGATGCTAGCCGTTGTTCAGTATAAGCGCATCTGGCTCGACACCAATCTTTAATTGAGCTATACGGCTCAGGTATTAGTAACTCTTCATCGGCGCAGATAACTCCTGATTCAGAAGCCCATTCTACCTCATTACCCTCCTTAACAAAGTCTGGTCTAAAGCTGTAATCGTAAAGAGTCAGAATTGGGATTACCATATAAGTTATTTCTTTATCAGAATATGTCGGATATTCATCTTCTGGAGTAATCACACCATATTTTTGGCAAATCGAAACTAATTTTTGATATTTATTTTCTCCTTTTAGTGCATTTTTATTTAATCGATGAGTCCAAAGGTCATGATTTCCTGGAGTCCATACTATTTTTTTAAACTTGGGTGTTAATACTGATAACGCAAACCGTAAATGTTCTTCCGTTTCTCCAATATCCCCCGCAAGTATAAGCCAATCTTTATCAAAATGAGGTAATTCTATTAATGCCTTACAATTAACGCTGTTTGCTAAATGCAAATCACTTATTGCGTATATACTCATTATTATGCTAAAATATTTTGATAATATGTTGGAAACAATTTATAACGGTTCAATAAATGACTGTTGAATTCGATTATTTATGTTATGAAATTCTATACACTGAGATCTGATAGCTTTAATTGATTCATCGGAGTAATAAGCCAATCCTGCACCTTTGGGAATACCAATCCCTTGTGTACCAGCTTTTTCTGAAAGCAAGCGATCTTTTAACCCTTGCCATAAATCATCAGAATGAACATCAATTATAAAAGGAACTAATTGCAATGATTTTAAATCTTTATTCTTTTTTGTATCACCATGCTTCTTGAATTCCTGTATGCCTAATTGAATTGCCCCTGCCGAAATTCCTATCAGAATTGCACCATTAGTATATCGTTCAGTAATTATCCTATCCCAGCCATTTCGTTGTATTGTGCCCCATCCTTTCTCTGCATCGCCACCCGCTAACAAAATGATATCTGAATTTTTCAAATATGTTGTATCCGCTGTATCAGGATCTGATTTAATCATTCGACAATTATGAATATCAATCTGTTGAAATGCCATTTGAAAAATTTCATAGTATTGCGGGTTATCATTGTTTGATGCTCCAATATAAGCTGCTTTTATTTCAATATCTTTTATTTTCCCACTAAAAAGCTTTTTTATTCTATTTAAGAACAATCCATCCTTATCCGAATAAAACAGTAATTGACTATCAGCCAATAAAAAAATAGGTTTTATTGTTTTCTCCAAATTACTCATCTCTAAAAGTAATTTATAATTTGAACCTACCTATTTCCGCGGTCTTATACAATTGCTCCGCTAATAGATTCTTTTTCTTTATACTCAACCATTTTTCCCATGTCCATCTTTATTATTCTATCGGCTACATCAAAGTAATTATCATCATGGGTAATAGCAATTACTATTTTCCCATTTTTCCTCATTTCTGGTAATAATTTGCGATAAAAAATCCTCTTAAACTCAGGATCCTGATCAGCAGCCCATTCATCAAATAGGTAGATTTGTGAGTTTTCCAGAAAACACTTCATTAATGATAATCTTTTACGTTGACCGTTTGAGAGATCTATAGTAGAAAAAGATCCATTAACAACACTAACTTTTTCCTCTAATCGCAATAGTTTAAGCAAATCGGACAACTCCTCTTTTCTATTATCGGTGTCAATTCCATAAAGTGTTTTGAATATGTGATTGTTACTAAATATCGTTGAATAATGCTCTCCCAGCTCACGATTATTAATTTTACTTCCATTAATCTCAATAAATCCTTCATTTGCTACATATAATCCTGTTATGAGGTTTGCCAATGTTGATTTACCGCTTCCATTGCCACCAATAATGAATAAAATTTCACCACTATTAATATTTAGGTCAATTGGTCCAACTTTAAAATTATTATCCTCTTTTCCTTTTTCATACTCAAACATCAATTTCTGAATCGATAGAGTATTAACTTTTATACTTTTGCTTCTATTCATTAAAATATCTGTCAGTTCTAAATCAGGCTTAATCTCTTCAATAAAACCTTTTATTCTATTCCATGCTACTTTAATTTGGATGATATTAGGTATTGAGTTTAATATTCCATTTATAGGACCAATTAAATATAATATAATCATAATAATACCATATAGTTTATAACTTGGTATCTCAGGAAATACAAAAGGGATAACAAAACTAACAGTACATAAAACCATAATTAGAAGTGTTTCGCCAACCAAAAATGCATTCACGAATTTTATTAATGCAAAACTAGATTTGTCTCTTAATTCAGAACAACAGACTCCAACTTCATCAGTATACTCTTTTTTCTTCATTCCGGATAAACTTAATTCTTTAAAACCGGACAATAATCCATTTATTAACCCAGAAAAAACATTTGCTGTATCTCTTGCTTGCTCAAATAGAATATTGGTCCTCTTACTAATTATGTAATATAAAGCTGCAACACAGAGTATCACAGAAAGAATTGAGAACATTGCCGTTAAGGAGATGGTTCCGAGATAAATAAAAACACCAATTATAGTTATTGCATTTGATAATAAACTAATTACGATATTGACTGAGTTAGAAATCGTTGCTGTATCTTGAGTTAATGTAGCATATATTCGTCCATTATCTATTTTTTCGAATTTTTGGAAAGAAGATCTGAAAATTTTATTCATTAGCCTCATGCGTAGTTCATAAACAATAGATAATGAAATATTTATAAGTTTAGTTTGTACAATTTTCCTACTTGAAATATAAAAAACTAATGCCAAAGTAAAATAGTATAATAGGAAAACTATTTTGGTTTCATTTCCAATAGCGTTCAATAAAATTAAAATTATACACATATTTGCTAAGCCAGACATTATGCTGAGAATCACAATCATTGGTAATGACCTATAATATTTATTTTTTGTAGGAATTAACATTGATAGTGCGCTCAGGAACCAAACTCCAATTACTATACTAACAAATAAGATACATCCAATCAGGAAACTATTTGGAGCCCATACAGTAACAAGCTGCCAAGAAAAATTCATCATTGCCTTAGGCAATAAATAAATGCCATAAATAAAAGGAATTGTTAAAAGAAACCCTCCTGCAAGTATCAATACTTCTCTTATGTTTAATGCCTTAATTTTCCTTTCTCCTAAAACTATCCCTTTAATAATCCATGCTAATAGGATAAGTATTCCAATTATTAAAACGCTAAGAATAATAGAAATCAAAGAACACATCTTATCAATACTATTTTCAGGTTCTGAATTTTCTGATATTTTCTCACCATTAAAAATCTTCAAAATTATTCCTCCTAAATAATTGGTATACTCACTATTGGAATTTGCTAATAGAATTATCCCCACTTTTTTATCAGGAATAAATCCGATAAAGGATGAAAAATTCGGATTCAAACCACTATGATATATTTTTAGTTCTCCATAGGGATTTACATACCAACCAGAAGCGTATGAAGAGGAACCAATAGGTTTAACCGTAAAATCGGGTAAGTGTGATCTCTTTATTATTCCTTCATAACAATTTGTATCCAGAGAAAGTTGATACTTTAACCATTTAGCCATATCCTCACCATTTGATATAATATAACCAGCTGGATTATTACCATCAAACCTTGGAGCATCATATTTTAAGGTAGAAAAGAAACTAATTTTATATCCTTTAGAGAAATCATTATTGACAGGTTTTCCAACAGAAGTGTATTTTAAATCCAAAGGTTGAAATATATATTTTTGTAAGTATTCTTCGAATGATAGGTTACTAATCCTTTCGATAATTAATCCAAGAATATCATAGTTAACTGTAGCGTATTCATAATCTGCACCAGGGCTGTTTTTTAATTGATAATTGTTTATCAAATTCACTGTTTTTTCGAGCATCTTAGAGCCTTCACCTTGGGGAATCTGAGAAATTGACTCCATAGGAATTCCTGACGTATGATGTAAAAGTTGATTTATTGTTATTTTAACTTCTTTTCCATTGAAATACGTTTTAAACCAAGGTATGTATTTAGATACATAATCATCTAACCCCAGCAAACCTTCTTCTTTCAAATGGAGAATCGCCAATGCAGTAAAAGCTTTAGATGTTGAACCTAACTCAAATAGAGTTTTGGAGGTAATAGGAACTTTATTTTCAATATCTGCATATCCAAAATTTTGAATGTATGTTTTATTTTCATCTACAATAATGGCCGACAATCCAGGGATATCTGCTTTATTAAATGCAGTCTTAATTTCACTCCACACAACTCCATAAGGATTTTGAGCAGTATCAGATTGAGCGAATAATGTAATAGATGATATTTGAGTATAGATTATAATCGTTAGCCCAAATAGGAAAAATTTTGCTTTCATATAATTTATTTTGATATCAATTTATTTTTAACCAGAATAAAATCGAATGTATTAAAAGCATAAGTAATTCACTGGTAGTTCTTTAGGAAAATAAAAAAGGAAATGCTTCTTTTTCTCTTCAAATTGAACTTAATCAAATAACTTGGCATATAAAATGCATAATATGCACTATTTCAATATTTGAAATATAAATAATAAATATGCACCTGCCTTAACAAGAAAGTACTATTAAATATCTATTAGAAGAATATAGTAAAGGAAGAAATCTGAATAAAAGAATTGAATAATAAACTAATAATGCATTTATCAAAAATACCGCTAACCATTTAAGAAATTACAATTGATTAAATAGCTCCGCTACAGAAAATCACATTATTCTATTTTGCTGTATTTTTGCTTTCAAAGATATTTTTTTTTAACATCATTCCAAAACGATACTTATATTTAAGGCGAATTAATAATAATTGCTCGAAAAAATAATTATTCATATATCAATGTGCTATTTTGATATTAGATTCTATGAGATTTTTAATGTTAATCTGCTCTAACATATTTCTAGAAAACAATCTGTTGAAAACTAGCCAACGATCCTTCATGAGATATAAACAAAGTAAAATGGGATTTTTTCCACCTTGAAAGATTTCTATCTATTCATATAAATAATGCCTTGTAACTATTTTGTCCAATAATTGAACAAAATAATTTCAAGGCATAGTTTAAAAATTAAAACGAGGGTTTATAAGAAACCTCCCTTGAATGAAGAATTCCGAGAAGTTTTTCTTAAAACCCAAGGTGTATGTTCTAGGGGAAACTAGTTTTTAGAAATTAACCAGTTTTTTGCATTATCTAAATTGTTAAAATACTGTATTTCAACACCAAATGCATTCGATGCGTTTTTATTGGCACCTTCCATACTTAGTTTCCCAAAAATATCATCAGGAACAACAAAGGCAAAATATCTTAATCCT
>JACREQ010000020.1 GCA_016218155.1 Bacteroidia bacterium | reverse complement strand
TCAACCATAAATGCTGTTCGTAATAAACTTCTTAATCGCATTGTGGCTGTAGTTAAAAGAGGAACACCATATGTTAAACTTAATTTGGCAGCTTAAAAAAATATTAAATAAATATTTGGAGATATCATAGATATCGGTTCAATGTTTGATTTGGTGGATATTATTATGCAGTCAGTGTCATGCTATTAAGAATTTTATTTAATGTTAAAATTGTCAAGTTGCCCATTACTGCTCGTTGTTATTGTGGGTGGTGTTAGCCATTCGTATGTATTGTAATATTATAATTCTGTCAAATTGCATATTGTAAGTTATTTCGTAGTCGTCAAGTTGAAATATATTTATTAAAAAAAGTCTAAACTTGCAGTTTTTTTTAATTATTTGCAGTTATTTTATTTTTACAGCATTAAAATAATTTTCCCTTTCTTTTTTCCCATACAATTCAGACCGAGAAGTTACATATAAATTTAAACAACTATTCGGAAGAATAATAAATACCATTGTTGTTAAAACATTTTCACTTATTAATCCTATTTTATTATAATAAGTTACTTTTATAGCTTTCTTGTCGGAAATGACAATTGTATCTAATGTTAAATATTTTACATTAGACCGCATTTCATATTCTTTAACAAAGTTACTAAGATCATACATTCTATAATTTGAGTTTACTCCATTTTGATAATCAAAAAGAATTGCACCAAATTGCAAATTATTGCTTGTTGTATCAGCATATTCAAATTGGAATCCAGAAACTTTACAAAGATTAGTTGATGATGATTTAAGAGTAATAGGATCATATGGGAATTGAATTTGAAATTTGTATTTGTCTGTGCTTAAAGTACGTTCGCTTATAAGTATAGGGGAAATAATATCACCCATATAATTAACAGGTACAGAGTGCATTTTAACACTTCCAATATTCGGATATACAGTTTCTAAGATTAATAAGCTGTCTTTTAATGAAATCAATTTGCAATGAATTTTCTCACCTTTTTCTCCATTAATCTCCAAGGAACTATCTTTTCTTGAGAAGTGCCAAGTACCTGTCAATAGATGTGAACCTGATTTATATTTTATTTTGTAGTCTTTAGAAAATATAAGCCTATCTTTTCCATGTTCAATCGATGGTTGATATTTAGAATCAATCGTCTCATTATATTGTAAACGCCATTCATTATATAATTTAGAAATAGAATCGGCATTATTAGCATTTTGACTAAAGGCATTTAAAACAAGAATCAAAAAAATAACTGATAAATTTATTCTTTTCATTTTATAATTATTTGTTGTCCTACAATTTTGTTTTTTCACACATATGATGGTTAACGTTTGAAGCTACGGAACGACGTGCATTTACTTGCAGTTGTGCTTGCCCCTTCGGGGTCAAACCGCTAAAATGTTTGAATTTTGTTATTTGTGTCAAGTTGCCCATAACAGCCTGCTAAATTCTAACATAGTGTTAGCGTTAGTTATTTTTAATTATTTTTCTGCGAATTAATGTGTTATTTGCAAGATGAACAACAATAATATAAATACCTCTATTCAAATTTAACGTTGAAATTCTTTTTTCAGGATTATTATAGCCAGAGATTAATCTTCCATCTACTGAAAATAATTCAACTTTCTCAATCTTTTTATTTGTTTCACAAATTATATAATTCTCGAAAGGAATTGGAAAAATATTAAAGGGCTCAATGGAATTTTCATTTATACCAATATTAATTGTTGTGTCTGTTGAATAATTTGATTGACAAGCAAATTCACTTATTATAATTTTGTCATAATTAGGAACATATATTCTTAACCAACCATAAACAGTATCATTTGTCGATGAAAGCATTTTGAAGCCAACATATTTATCTAATTGCCCAATCCATTGATCAATAAATGTGGCATTATTCATACTAAAATAAATACCAACAGTGTTGCTAGTACTCCACATATTAGTTGCAGAATTAATAGTATCATGATATCTCATTGTATCTGCATAAAAGCTATTATTATTAATGACTATATTAATCTTAGGATTTAAAAACAATTGGCCCCATTTAACAAAATAAAAACCACCTGAGTGAGGAATAGGAACCCACTCCCATTTGGTACCCAATGAAATATCATTTATACTATCTCCATTTAAATCTAAATCAATTATAGTAAAATCGGGATCATCTGAACTAGTGTCAATCAACGAATATTGCGGATTAATAGCTGCATGATAGAATCCAATTCCATTGTCACCAACTTTTACCTGTCCTACCGAAAGAAATAAATTAAAAAAAAAGAATAAACAAATTAAAATGTATTTCATGAATATTTATATTTAAGTTATTTTATTATTTCTAATAATTAACGCTAACTAGTTTATATGTATAACATCATAATAAATAGACAGCTAACGTATGTAGTATATGAATGACAAATCAAATTTTTATTAATTACCATTTTTAATAATTTTAAAAGTCTCAACTATATTATCCGAATTAATTTTAATAAAATAAATTCCATCTGTTAGTTTTGAGATGTTAATATTCTGCTCGTTGTTAGAATTTCCGGTAATTAATATTTTCCCAGTAATATCATATATTTTATAACTGTAAGAGGTTACTAATCCTTTTATATAAATCTTATCTGAGCCTGGGTTAGGAAAAACTGAAATATTATTTTCTTTGTTATTAATTATTTTAATATTTGTTGTACTGCATTCATAAGGTAATGGGTTAACTTCTATTGGTAGTTCTGGGGTTAAGTCGTGTCCTGTAAAACCCGGGAAATCGGGATTATATCTTAATGCTTTAAAAAAAGAATTAGAAATTAAATTTGTTCCCTGATCAGCTGGTCCGTTATTATCTACTGGCCCGATATATTCCCAGATTTTATTTTTATTGTTATCAATTTCAAAAATATCTGCTTGTGGTCCAAGAGTAATTAAAGTGTTTCCATTATTTAATCTTTGTGCACCAGAAACTCTTACAGCATACATTCCTGCTGAAGTATAAGTCCAATCTGTTGTATCCGGTCCAAAAGTATTTGAAGTATCAATAAAATAATTTCCCAAAGAATCTTTTGGTGGTAACATTATATCAACAGAAGAAATATTTCCACCGGGTCTGTTAACACCATTATTAAAAATAATAATTTTATTAGAGTCTAGTAAGAAATCTGTAATCCATTTTGCACAATGTTGATCAAATAGTTTTCTGTCTGCAACAGTGCCACGGTTATATGCTTCGGGATTTCCCCAACGATATAAAAAATCTCCGCCTTTTCCCGAAACACCACCGGTATGACCTGCAGCTTCGGCAGTTGTAGTGCTATGGTCGATAATATAAATTTCGCACATATAACGTGAAGAAATTAAAATCTGGTCGTGCTCGGCATTGTAGTCAATAGAATTGAAATGCTGCCATTCGGTATAATTTAATCCTGTTCCTAAATAATTTAAATTAAGTAATTCGGGATGGTCTTCAATCACTCCGTAGTTTGGTTTTGTAGAACTGTAATTTTGTACAAGGTGATCCCATAAATGCCATTCCCAAACAATATTTCCGCCTGATGGAAAAGTAGGTTGAATTTCAATTATTTTTTCCGACCATAAATCACCGCTGAGTAAAGCAGGGTCTCTTCCGCTATTAGTTGCTGCAGTTGTAGTTTTTCTTTCCCATGCTAATGCAAGAATGTTACCGTTTGGTAATTCGCAAATATCGTGATGCAAACAATACGTAGCTGCATAATACTGATATGACCATATAATACTATCATTCCAGTCAATAATTTCAATTGCACCACCTTTTCCGCCAACAGCATAATATGATCCGGGAACAAGTCCTGTTCTAATTAAATTTCCATTGTACGAAAGATAGGTTGCTAAACCTGTATTATGCGAACCACTCCATTCGTGAACTAATTTTCCGCAATTATCAATAAGGTATGATTGTGTGTAAGCAGTTGGCGAAAAAAGAGTATAACCGTCAGAAGTGCCACCAGAATTTTGAATTAATCCAATAGTAGGTTGGGCAAATAAATTAATTACAGACAAGCAAAAAACTAAAATGAAAAATGAAATGGATTTCATTTTCTTATTTTTTCTTAGCACTAATATCTTTAATCATCTGCTTTGGATCTGATGCAGAAAAAACAGCATTACCGGCAACAAGAATATCAGCACCTGTGTTATAAAGTTTCTCGGCATTATTAATATCAACTCCGCCGTCAATTTCAATAAGGCATTTTGAATTCTTTTTCAGAATAAGTTCTTTAGTATCTGAAATTTTCTGGTATGTTTCAGAAATAAATTTTTGTCCGCCAAAGCCAGGGTTCACTGACATTAGTAAAACCAAATCTGCAATTTCAATTACATTATTAAGCAAACTAACAGGTGAGTGAGGGTTTAATGAAACTCCGGCTTTCATTCCTAAAGCTTTTATTGCTTCTAATGTTCGGTGTAAATGAACTGATGCTTCGTAATGAACAGTAAGAATATCAGCACCTGTTTCTTTAAATTCTTTTAAATAGCGTTCAGGCTGAACAATCATTAAATGAACATCAAGTGGTTTTGTTGCAATTTTCTTTATTTGTTTTATAACCGGAAAACCAAAAGTTATATTCGGTACAAAAACACCATCCATTATATCAAGGTGAATCCAATCGGCATAGCTTTGGTTAAGCATTTTAATTTCATCATTTAAGATTGTAAAATTTGCCGATAACAGGGAAGGAGCAATCATGATTTTTTTTAACAAAATTAGATAAATTAATAATTTAATCAAAAGATTTAATTGTGGCTATTGTAGTCTATTTTGTCATCCAGTCCGCCGCGGCGGAGAAGTGAAACGAAACGAAGGATCTGGTTCAAAATCCAAACTAGTTTTAGCTTCGCTAGAAACTGTTCTTCGCTTTGCTATGAATGACACCATATTTTAAATTTTTCCAAAAAAAAGAGGAAACTCAAATTGAATTTCCTCTTTAATAATGGTTTCCTTGTTGTTAGTTACCTAAATACGATTTCAAAAGTTTTGATTTTGAAGTGTGTTTTAGTCTTCTGATTGCTTTTTCTTTAATTTGTCTTACTCTTTCTCTGGTTAATCCAAACTCTTCGCCAATTTCTTCTAAAGAGTATGCGTGTTTGCCGCTTAAACCAAAGTAAAGTCTAACAATATCGGATTCGCGTGGAGAAAGTGTAGTAAGAATTCTTTCAATTTCCATTCTTAATGACATTGAAATTAAATCACTATCAGGTAATTCTTCGTCATTAGATGAAAGAACGTCATACATATCTCCATCGTCTTCAGAATTTAATGGAGCATCCATTGAAACGTGCCTTCCTGAACTTTTAAGAAATTCTTTTACTTCTTTTTGACCGATGTCCAGATCAGTTGCAATTTCGTCGGCAGTAGGTTCGCGTTCGTATTGTTGCTCTAATTTTGAAAATGATTTGTTAATTTTATTAATTGAGCCAATTTTATTTAATGGTAATCTTACAATACGAGCCTGTTCTGCTAAAGCCTGCAGAATTGACTGCCGAATCCACCATACTGCATAAGAAATAAATTTAAAACCTCTTGTTTCGTCGAACCTTAAAGCTGCTTTAATTAAACCCAAATTTCCCTCATTAATTAAATCAGGTAAGCTTAATCCTTGATTTTGGTATTGCTTTGATACGGAAACTACAAAACGTAAATTAGAATTAACTAATTTTGTTAACGCCTTTTGATCGCCCAGTTTAATTTTTCGCGCAAGCTCAACTTCCTCGTCGGCAGTAATTAATTCAACCTTTCCAATCTCGTGCAAGTATTTATCAAGAGATGGAGTGTCGCGATTAGTTACCTGCCTGGTAATTTTTAGTTGTCTCATTTTTTATTAATTTGATTTCAAACAATAATTACGAACTTAATTTTCAAATGTTACATATACTAATTATAGTTTACTAACATATGAATTTATTAACAATTTTCTTTGCAAAAACCGTGCTGCAATTGTCTGAATGATAACAATATTCTGAAAGTTGTTATTAATAGTTAATTGTCACTCATTTAAAATAATTTTCAAAAATTACTTTATTAAAATTTGTAGTTTCATCATTTATCCTTATACTTGCACACTTAATTCGTTATTATATCTGCCAAAAATTCTGGCAATACCAATCCGGTAAATTAATATCAATGTTTTTTTAAATTATTTGACATGTTTAATGCTATTGAGCTGAGCAAAAAGCTTGTTCCCGAATTGCGCGAACTTGCTAAAGCTTTACAAGTAAACAATTACGAAACTCTTAGAAAAGAAGAACTAATTCGGAAAATTGTTGAATCTGATTTACAAAATGAAAATGCACCTGTTGCCGAAGAATCAGTTTCTGTAACTAAAGAAAATGGTGATAAGCCAAAGAGAAAACGTAAAGTTATTGAACCTGAACTTTTTTCGAGAGCAAAACCTATGAGTGATGAGGTAATTCCTTCTGAACTTATGGTAGAAGATGATTATATCAGTCCTGCAATTATTGCTGAAAATGAAATTGTTGAAAAAGCTGCAGAAATAAAAGTAGATCTATCTGATGAAGAAAAAATAACAGATGAAGAAAAGATATCTGAAGAGGAAAAAACAGTAGAAGTAGAAAAGCCTACTGTTGAAGAAGCTAATGAAACTAAAAGGCTGATTTTAATAAAAAGAAGTCAACTTAGCAATAATGATAATGGAGAGAATAAAGAAACTTCTGACAACGGAGATCAGCAGGAAGGACAAGATGGTAAAACAGAAGGTGAAAACGGTTCACAAAATAACAGACCTCAGTTACGGAATCAGGGAATAAATAAACCATATAATAATAATGTTGAGCGTCGTCAATATGATAAAGTATATGACTTCGACGGTATTGTTTCAACAGTTGGGGTAATTGAAATTATGCCAGATGGTTATGGTTTTTTGAGATCTGCTGATTATAATTATTTAAGCTCACCCGATGATGTTTATGTATCACAATCGCAAATAAAACTATTTGGCTTAAAGACCGGTGATACTATAAAAGGAACACTTCGTCCTCCACGTGAGGGAGAAAAATATTTTCCATTGGTAAAGATCGAGGAAATTAACGGGCGTTCGCCTGAAATGGTTAGAGATAGAATTCCTTTCGATCATTTAACTCCATTGTTTCCTGACGAAAAATTTGACTTAGCTAACGGTCCAAGGTCAACAATATCTACAAGAATTGTAGATATGTTTGCTCCTATAGGAAAAGGACAGCGTGGATTAATAGTTGCTCAACCAAAAACAGGTAAAACAGTTTTATTACAGGAAATTGCAAATGCAATAGCTTCAAACCATCCGGAAGTATTTTTAATTATACTTTTGGTTGATGAAAGACCTGAAGAAGTAACCGATATGGCAAGAAACGTAAAAGCTGAGGTTATTGCTTCTACATTTGATGAGCCTGCAGAAAAACATGTTCGTATTGCAAACATTGTTTTGGAAAAAGCAAAAAGAATGGTAGAATGTGGACATGATGTTGTTATTCTTTTAGATTCTATTACCCGTTTGGCGAGAGCTTATAATACAGTTGCTCCTGCATCAGGAAAAGTTTTAACCGGTGGTGTTGACTCAAATGCTTTACATAAACCAAAACGCTTTTTTGGAGCTGCCAGAAATATTGAAGGTGGAGGTTCGCTTACAATAATTTCAACGGCATTAACAGAAACCGGTTCGAAAATGGATGAAGTTATTTTCGAAGAATTTAAAGGAACCGGAAATATGGAACTTCAGCTTGACAGAAAATTATCTAATAAAAGGATATTCCCTGCAGTTGATATACTTGCTTCAAGTACCCGTCGTGAAGAACTTTTACATGGCAGAGATGTGTTAAATAAAATATGGGTTTTGAGAAATTATCTTGCTGATATGAATCCTGTTGAAGCTATGCAATTCTTTAAGGACAGGCTGGCAAGAACAAAATCAAACGAAGAGTTCTTGATTACAATGAATGAAGAATAATCTGTTTAGTAACAGATTTCGATTTTTTTACCTTATTTAGTTTCAATCTTTTCAAGGTTTTTACAATCTTTGGATTTATTATAAATTACGGTTTTTGTAAAAAAAACAGCAATTTATCATATAATAAATCTATTAAAAGATTTAATTTAGAACTTTAATTTTTATTGAATTAACTTGTTGTAATATAAATATTTAAAATATTTGAAATGACGAAAACAAAAAAAGTTATTACATGTGACGGAAACCATGCGGCTGCGCATGTGGCATACATGTTTAGCGAGTTGGCTTGTATTTATCCTATTACACCATCTTCAAACATGGCTGAAAATGTTGACGAATGGGCAACAGAAGGTAGAAAAAATTTATTCGGTGAAACCGTAAAAGTTGCTGAAATGCAATCTGAGGCTGGTGCTGCTGGTGCAGTTCATGGCGCTTTGCAATCTGGTGCGCTTTGTACAACTTTTACAGCATCACAGGGATTGTTGTTGATGATTCCTAATATGTATAAAATTGCCGGTGAATTATTACCATGTGTATTTCATGTTAGTGCAAGAGCATTAGCTGCTCAGGCATTATCAATTTTTGGTGATCATAGCGACGTTATGGCAACCAGAAATACAGGTTTTGCAATGTTGGCAACAGGCTCTGTTCAGCAAGTAATGGATTTGGCACCTGTAGCACATTTGGCTACATTAAAAACCAGAGTACCATTTCTTCACTTTTTTGATGGATTCAGAACATCACACGAAATTCAGAAAATAGAATATTTAGATAATAGTGATATTGAACCATTATTAGATAGAAAATTAATTTCTGATTTCCGCCACAGAGCATTAAATCCTGAGCACCCTGTAACGCGTGGTACAGCTCAGAATCCTGATATTTATTTCCAATCTCGTGAGGCTGCAAATAAATTTTATGATGCAGTTCCGGATATGGTAGAACAATACATGAATGCAATTTCAAAGGTAGTTGGAAGAGAATATCATCCATTTACTTATCATGGTGCTCCAGATGCTGAAAATATCGTTATTGCTATGGGTTCGATTACCGAAACATTAGCAGAAGCAGTTGATTATTTAGTATCAAAAGGCGAAAAAGTTGGCGTTATTTCAGTTCATTTATATCGTCCATTCTCTGCAAAATATTTCTTTAAAGTACTTCCAAAAACTGTAAAGAGAATTACTGTTCTTGATCGTACTAAAGAACCAGGTGCTAATGGTGATCCGTTGTATCTTGATGTAAAAGATATTTTCTACGAAAAAGAAAACCGTCCTATGATTATTGGTGGTCGTTATGGTTTAAGTTCAAAAGATACCACACCTGCAATGATGATTTCAGTTTTCGATAACTTGAAAATGAAAGAACCAAAAAATCATTTTACAGTAGGTATAGTTGATGATGTAACTTTCCATTCACTTCCAATGGTTCCTGAAATAGATTTAGCTCCAAAAGGAACATTTCAGGGTAAATTTTATGGATTAGGCTCAGATGGTACAGTTGGTGCAAACAAAAACTCTATTAAAATTATTGCTGAGGCTACAGATAAATATGCACAAGCTTATTTTGCTTATGATAGTAAAAAATCCGGTGGTATAACAACTTCGCATTTACGTTTTGGTGATCAGCCAATCCGTTCGCCATATTTAGTAAATACTCCTGATTTTGTAGCTTGCCATGTACCTTCATACCTTGACAAATATGATATGTTAAAAGGTTTGAAAAAAGGTGGTACATTCTTATTAAATAGTATTTGGGACGAAGAAGAAACTAAAAAACGTCTTCCAAATTCTATGAAAAAATATATGGCTGATAATGATATTCAGTTTTATACCATTAATGCTACAGTAATTGCCGAACAAATTGGATTAGGCAACAGAACTAATACTATTTTACAAGCTGCTTTCTTCAGAATTTCAGAAGTAATTCCTTATGATAAAGCTGTTGAAGCAATGAAATATGCTATTAAGAAATCTTATGGCAGCAAAGGTGATAAGATTGTTGAAATGAATTATAAATCTGTAGACAGAGGTGGATGCCCTGTTAAGATTGAAGTTCCTGCAGAATGGAAAAAGCTTGATGGAAAAGATAATGTTGATAATTCACATTTACCTGATTTTATTAAAAATATAGTTTTCCCTGTAAATGCAATGAAAGGTGATGATTTACCTGTAAGTGCATTTTTAGGTCGCGAAGATGGAACTTTCCCAGCCGGAACAACAGAATATGAAAAACGTGGTATTGCAGTAAACGTTCCTGAGTGGATTCCTGAAAATTGTATTCAGTGTAACCAGTGTGCTTATGTTTGCCCTCACGCTTGTATTCGTCCATTCTTAATGACAGAAGCTGAGACTAAAAATATGCCTGCCGGAACACAGATTTTAAAAGCTACAGGTAAAGATTTTGAGCAATATAATTTCAGAATTCAGGTAAGTGTACTTGATTGTACAGGTTGCGGTAATTGTGCAAACATTTGTCCTGGACGTAAAGTTGAAGGAGCAGTTGCATTAATGATGAAACCTTTAGGTACACAAATGGCTGAAGTAGATCGTTGGAATTATTTTGAGCATAAAGTAACATATAAGAAAGTTGATAAATTTAAAACATTTAAGAGTAGTCAGTTTGCACAACCATTATTTGAATTCTCAGGCGCATGTGCAGGTTGTGGCGAAACACCTTATATTAAATTAATAACTCAACTTTATGGCGAAAGAATGATAGTAGCAAATGCTACAGGTTGTTCATCAATTTATGGTGGATCAGCTCCTGCAACACCATACAGAATTAATCGCGAAAGTGGTCATGGAGTAGCATGGGCAAATTCACTATTTGAAGATAACGCAGAATATGGTTTTGGTATGGCTTCAGGTATTGATAAAATACGTGAAAGAATTGCCGATAGAATGACCAGATTAATTGCTGAATCTAAAAATGCTGATTTGAATGCTGCTTGTCAGGAATGGATTAACAATAAAGATAGTGCTGAAGGTTCAGAAGCTGCATCAAATAAAGTATTACCTTTATTAGAGAAAGATAAAAATGCTTTAGCTAAAGAGATTGTTGATTTAAAACAATACATGATTAAAAAATCAGTGTGGATTATTGGTGGTGATGGCTGGGCTTATGATATTGGTTTTGGTGGATTAGATCATGTTATTGCTTCTGGCGAAGATGTTAATATTTTAGTTGTTGATACCGAAGTTTATTCAAATACCGGAGGTCAATCTTCAAAATCTACACCAACAGGAGCAATTGCTAAATTTGCTGCATCAGGAAAGAAAATTCGCAAGAAAGATCTTGGAATGATTGCAATGAGTTATGGTTATGTTTATGTTGCTCAGGTTGCAATGGGAGCAGATAATGGTCAATTCTTCCGTGCTTTAAAAGAAGCTGAAGCATACAAAGGACCATCAATTATTATTGCTTATGCACCATGTATTAATCATGGTATTGTTGCCGGAATGGGTAAAACTCAGATTCAGGAAAAACTTGCTGTTGCAGCAGGTTATTGGAGCATGTTCCGTTACAATCCAATGTTAGAAAAAGAAGGTAAGAATCCATTTAAACTAGATTCAAAAGAGCCTGATTGGTCTAAATTCCAGGATTTCTTAAGTTCTGAAGTTCGTTATAACTCATTAAAACGTTTATTCCCAAAAGAAGCTGCTGAATTATTTAAAGCTGCTGAGGAAAATGCAAAATGGCGTTATGAAAGTTATAAACATCTTGTAGATGCAATTGTAACCGAAAAAACAGTATAATAAATTACATTAAAATAAAGCCACAGATTAACAGATTATTTTCTGTAGTCTGTGGCTAATTTTTTAACTCAAAAACAAAAAATTATGTTTAAAACAAACGAGTATTTTGACGGAAAAGTAAAATCAATTGCTTTTAATCCTAAAGAAGGTCCTGCAACATTAGGTGTTATGGCTCCTGGAGAATATGAATTTGGAACATCTTCGAAAGAGTTTATGACAGTTGTTTCTGGAAAACTTACAGTTAAATTACCAGATAACAGTAATTGGAAAGACTTTAAAAACGGAGAAACTTTTACCATTGAGGCAAATAAAAAATTTCAGTTAAAGGTTGAAGAAGAAACTAGTTATATTTGTTATTATAAATAATAAGTACTAAAAGTGACTAAAGTGTCTAAAGTACTTAAAGTTAATTGAAAATATATTTTTCTAAATGAAATCACACAAGCTTAACAATTTTAGAGTAGAGTATAAAATATGGCTCGATGATGCAACTGGTGAAGGCATTCTTGGAGAAGGAAAAATTGCATTATTAAAACATATAGAGAAAACAAATTCTTTAGTTGCTGCTGCTAGTGAATTAAAAGTTAGCTACAGAAAAGCATGGGGCGATATTAAAAATGCTGAAAGTCTCTTAGGTATTCAGCTTATTGATAGAAAAAGGGGAGGTGACTGTGGAGGAACATCGACATTAACTGATGAAGCAAAAAAAATTGTTGAAGCTTGGGATAAACTTCATCAAAAAGTTGATATTGCTGTAGAAGATATCATTGTGGAGTTTAAGAAGTTTATTAAAAATAAATAATTATTTTCTTTATCACTTGTTTTTGTATTTTCGCCAAAATATAGTTTAACTCGCTAAAAAGAGCTTTACCTTTGCACTAACCAAATTATTCTTATTATGCCCAAAAACGTTGTTCTTATTGGCATTGACGATACTGATAGTAAAACTTCCAAAGGAACAGGATTTCTTACAAGAGAACTAGGTAAGCAAATTGAAATACAAAACCTTGGTAAAGTATTAAATATTACAAGGCATCAACTTTTTTTATCAAAAGAGATTGCTTATACAAACCGAAATAATTCTGCATGCATAGAAGTTTCGGCATGTAATTATGATGGGTTAGTTGAATTTTGTAAAGAATTTGTATTTAGAAATAGTGAGAAAGTAGCACAACCTGCAATTGTTTTTGCAAAACTCGAATTGGTTTCTGATGAGGTAATAGAATTTGCAAAAACTGCTAAAAATAAAATTGTAACTTTAAAGGATGCACTGGCACTTATTAAGAAAAACGATTTTTTAAAAGAAGATTCAGGAAAGAAAAATAATGGTGTTATTGGTGCTATTGCTGCAATTGGTTTAAGAGCTACTGGTAACGACGGTAGAGTAATATGGGCTAAAGGTCATGAAATTATTGGTATGAAAGGTACATTTATGGCTGGTGAAGTATACTGCGAAACTTATGTTGACACTATAAAAACAATTGATGGATATAAAATTCCAACAGATGCTACAATTATTTTTGATAATACATTAATTAAACCAGTTCTTGAAGGTAATAATGTTACTCTAATTGTTGAAGAAGTAAATTCAAGAAAATCAGACAATTTTATTTGTACAAGTTTTAAAGCATCTGTTAATTAAATCTTTTCAATATCTTTTGATTTAATCCAGCCTACACTTCCATCTGCTAATTTTATTTCTGTCCAGTCATCGAGTTCTTCGGTTATTGTGACTTTTGTTCCTTCGTGAATTATAAATAAGTCGGTGCTGTTATCATTTGGCGAACTCTTAGCAGTAGAAACAGCCTGCATAACAATTGCTGCATTATGGTTAACAATAAACGAACGGCTTTTTAAAGCTATAACGGTTGATAATACTGATACTAAAAAGAATAATATACCAAGCCAGAAAAACATTTTTCTCATTGAAACTTTACCAGAAAAAAGGAACGTAATAATTAACAAAAGAGAAATAATAAATAATGATAAACTTATAACTGACCATTGATTGACAGTAAATAAATTTATTACCGATTTTATCCATGTATAAACGAAGAATTCTGGAATAGGATTTACTTTATCTACAATAAAACCTGATGCAAGAGCTAAATTGAAATTTATATCTTCATCTTCAGGGGAGAGAAGTTTTGCCCGTTCAAAGTTTAATATAGCCTGAGGAATATTTTTTAATCTGAAATATGAATTACCTAAATTGTAGTATAATGTTGCCGACTCCATGCCTTCTGAAAGAAGGGTTTCATAAACTTTAACCGATTTCTCAAATTCACCTCTTTTATATGCTGAGGTTGCAGAATCTAATGCAGCAGTAGTAGATAAAGCAAAGCTTCCAAAAGAAACAAAAACGGTAAATATTATTATAAGAATCTTCTTCATATTATCTAAGGTTTTGTTCGAGTTTGCCAATTAGTTCTGTTGCGTTGTTATAAATATCGTTCATTTGTGTATTGTCTGATACAGGGGAATATCTTGCAAACTCACAATTATCAATAATTCCGTTTATTTGAGAAATAGTTTCTGTTGAAATATTTTTCTTTTGAAGTTCTTCGTTTGCTTTATCTTTAGACAGCTCTGCAACAGGAATAATAAGTTTATCGCTTATATAACCCCATAATGCACGTGAAAGTTCTTCGTAGAATAAATCTTTATTATTTTCTTTTAAGTATTTACTGGCAAGTATAAGTCTCTTTTTAGCAACACTATTGGCTTTTCTGTTCTTTGTTGCAGCTATATCTGCATTTTGTTTTATTTGTTTTCTTCTCCAGATAATCAGAAAAATAAATAAACCCATTGCAAATGGATAAGATAAATAAAATGTGGGTTCAGAAATTAAATATTTATTTTTTTCTTTAAGATCGTTTATTACTGGTTTGATATAATGAATATCTGATCCTAAAAATTTAACATCTTCTTTTGTAAACTCAGAAACTATTGCAGATTGTGACGATGCGCTAGTGTCTTTATCTACATTTACTGTGAATTCAGGTGTTTCAAGAGTTTTATAGCTCTGACTGGTTAAGTCGTAGTAACTGAAATTTACTGAAGGTATTTTATATTCACCTGGATGCCTTGGTATTAATAAGTAATTAATTATTTTGGAACCCGATGTGCCGGCAGCAGAAGGAGACACATTATTTGTAGTTTTTGGATCATATTGTTCAAAGTCTGAAGGGAAATTGATTTTAGGAACTTCGGCTAGTTTTAAATTACCGTTTCCAGACAATTTTAAAGAATAAGAAATAGCTTCATTTGTTTTCGGATTTTTATTATCTAATGTTGCTTCTAATTTAAAACTACCTACAGCACCGCTAAAACCAGCAGGTTTATTTCCTGGTAATCCTTTTACATGAACTGTAACAGCAGGACTGACAAGCTTCTTTTTAATATTTTGATAGCTTCCAAAAAAATCATCAAAAAAACTTTGGCGACTTCTATTTACTTTTTGTTGGACAACGCAGGTTAATTCATATGGGTCTATAACAATATCTCCTGCATGCTGAGGTGTTAATAAAGTCTTTTTAAGAACTCCCACCTGATAAACAGTTCCATTATATTTTTCTTGTTTTAAATTTACCTGTGTGGGATTTTCCAGATCATCGCTCCAGAATCCTTTGAATGAAGGAAATTTCATATCTTCAAAACCTACAAGATTTAATCTAGTATATATTGAAATGGTAGCAACAATTTGTTCACCTTGTGTAACATTTGTTTTGTTTAAATTAACTCTAACAAATATGTCATCATTAGAAACAGTACCGGTATTATTTGTCTGATTTTGATTCTGATTTCCCTGTTGATTGTTATTCGGATTTCCTTTTAAAACTTCAATAGTTAATGCATTTGATTTATATGTTTTACCATCTACAATAACTTCAGCAGGTTCAAATGTGTATTTTCCTTCTTTTGTAGCTTGCAATACAAATGTATAAGAATAATTTACGGATTGAGAAACTTGTCCGTTAATTACCTGAATATTACTGCTAGTCGAAGTGCTTGGTCCCATTAATACTGTAAAACCTTCCATTGATGGTGGCTTTAGAGTTGTTGCTTTAGCATTAACAGAAAACATTACCCTAAATTGCTCTCCAACTGTAACAAAACTTTTGGTTGCAGCAGTAAACTGAACTTCCTGTGCATAACTAAAATAAGTTGTTATGAGAATAAACAATATTATTAATAATGTAATATGTGATTTTAATTTAACCATTTTTATAATTGACTTTTAATTCTATGTTTGATGTTATTGGTTTGATGTTAATTGTTCTATGTTCATTGTTTGATGTTTTACTTTAAACTTTTTACTTTATTTAATTTACCAATCTTTCTCAACATTTTTTCTTCCTTGCTGTGCCTGAATTTTCTTTGCTTTTTCCTGAGTGTTTTTTTCTTCGTCCTGCAAAGCCTGCAACATTCTATCAGCATCTTCTTTTGACATTTGTTGATCTTTTGGTTGTTGTTGTTCGTCTTTCTTTTTGTCGTCTTTATTCTGTTCTTGTTGTTTTTGCTGCTGCTGTTGCTCTTTGTTTTGTTGTTCTTTGTTTTGCTGTTGCTGTTGCTGCTGTTGTTGTTCTTGCTTTTTCTTCATTGCCTGAGCATAAGCAAGGTTATATTTTGTAGCTTTATCATTAGGATTATTCCTTAATGCATTTTTATATGCATTAATACTTTCATCGAATTTATTTTGTAATAAATATGAGTTGCCTAGATTATGAAAAGCTTTTGATGAATTTGTTTTATCGCCAGATTTTGAACTAACTTCTGTAAATTGTTTTGTAGCTTCATCAAATTTTTCCTGCTTATATAAAGCATCACCAAGGTTAAAACCTGCTTTAAAAGATTTCGGGTCTTTTTTTAATGCTTTTTGGTATGCAACCTCAGATTCTCTGAATTTTTTATTGTTATAAAACTTATTACCTTCTCTAATTTGTTTTTTATCAGTTTGTGCTAAAGAGTTAATTGTAAACAGGGTGAATGCAATTAATATGTATAATGTTATTCTCATAATGCTACTTTATTAAATAAATTAATGTTTTTTAATCTTTTGCTTTTTCTTTCAATCAGCATAAAATCAGCTAATAATAAAAGAATTGCAAATGCAATAAAGTATTGATATTGATGCTCGTAATCTGAAAATATTTGTGATTCTATTTCTTTTTTATTCATTTTATCAATCTTGTCAAAAATTTCATTTAATACTGTAAGGGAGTTTGTTGCTCTAACATAAACACCGCCACCAGCTGAAGCAATTTGTCCAAGTAGTGCATCATTTGTTTTTGTAATAATTATTGCACCTTGTTTATCTGTCTTAAAATCTTGTTTGCCGAACTTTCCAGTAATAGGAATTGGTGCACCCTGTGGTTGGCCCATTCCAATAGTATGAATTATTATTCCTTTTTTTGCTGCTTCAGCAGCTAATTCATTAACACCTTCTTCATGATTTTCTCCATCAGAAATAATAACGAGCACTTTATTTTTTTCGCCTTCAATTGAGCTAAACGATTTCATTCCTGTTTCTATAGCTTTGCCAATGTCTGTGCCTTGTATCGGAACAGATTGAGTTGATATGCCTTCAAGAAACATTTTTGCTGAAACATAATCGGCAGTTAAGGGTAATTGTGTAAATGCATCGCCGGCAAAAACAATTAATCCGATTTTATCATTACTTAATTTATCTACTAATTTTTCAATTGCCATTTTAGATGCTTCCAGTCTGCTTGGATAAACATCTTCGGCTAACATACTGTTAGAAACATCAAGAGCAATAACAAGCTCAACACCTTTGCGTTTAACATTATCCAATTTGCTGCCAACCATAGGATCGCTTAACCCAAAAACAATGGATACATAAGCGACCATTAAAAGAATAAATTTTAAATTTCTTCGCCATCCAGCAACATCAGGCATTAGAAATTTAATAAGCGAGTTTTGTCCGAATTTATTCAGAGCTTTTTTGCGTAAAAATATATTTAGCACAAATAACCCTGCAAACAGCGCAACTGCAAGCAATCCATACAAAACTTCAGGGTGACCGAACTTAAACATATTATGGTATTTTTTTCAATAATGTTAATTTAAAAATCAATTCAAAGAAGAATAAAAGTGAAGCAATTAATAAAAATGGAAAAAATTCTTCTTTATGTTTTCTATATTCTTTTATAGCAATTTTTGTTTTTTCAAGCTTATCAATTTCTTTATAAATTTCGCGTAATTTCTCATTATTTGTAGCACGAAAATATTTACCATCTGTCATTTTAGCAATTTGTTTTAGCACTGGTTCATCAATTTCAACATTCATCATTTGAATTTGAGTGCCAAAAGGTGTTTGAAATGGATAAGGAGCTTGACCTAAAGTTCCAACACCAATAGTGTAAATTCGTATTCCATATGTTTTAGCAATTTCGGCAGCAGTAACAGGTGCTATCGAACCTGCATTATTTACTCCATCTGTAAGCAGAATAATAGTTTTACTTTTGGCATTACTGTTTTTAATTCTGTTAACAGCAGTTGCAATTCCTTCACCTATTGCAGTGCCATCATCAATTAAACCGAATTTTATTCCTTTAAATAAATTTATAAGAACAGCATGGTCGGTTGTTAGAGGGCATTGAGTAAAACTTTTTCCACTAAATACAACAAGTCCCATTCTATCATTTGGACGACTATTGATAAATTCTGCAGCGATGCTTTTACTTGCTTCTAATCTGTCTGGTTTAAAATCCTGAGCTAACATACTACCAGAAATATCTAATGATATTATAATATCTATACCTTCGGTAGAAACATTTTGCCAACTATTTGTAGATTGTGGGCGAGCAAGTGCAAGAATTAAAAATGAAAAACATAAAATTCTGAATCCAAATAAAACATGTTTTAAAATGTTTCTGAAAGAAACTCTTTTCTCACCAAAGCCTTGTAGTGTTGATAACTGTATAGTTGGAACAGATTTTTTCTGTTTAAATATATACCATACTATTACTGGAATAATTAGTACAAGTAATAATAAATATCCCGGATTTGCAAAAACGTAGTTAGGCATTTGTACCTCCTTTCGTTTCTTCTATTGGTTTCTCAGGACTTATTACTTCCTGTATTTTTTCAATAAGTTTTGTTTCATTTACAAACTGATATGCATGTCTAATACTTAAATCATTTTCATCAGGCAATGGCTGAGCTTTTGCGAATTTTACAAAATCTGCAAGTGTAAGAAGCTGGCGCAATCCAGAATGGTTCTCACCTGAAAGATATTTTTCGTGTTCTAAAGCTTCGATAATTTCATAACTTGTCATTTCCATTGCAGGGATAAAAAATCTTGCTTCAATATATTTTCTGATTATATCGGTAAGTTCGGTATGGTATTTTTTAATTAAATTATTTTGCCATAATTTTTTCTCTTTTAATTTATCTAACTCTCTTAAAGCAATTACATGAGGTAGTTCAGCTGGTTTTTGAGGTATTTTAATTAATGGTTCTTTTTTCCTGAATTTGCGGTAAGCGTAATATGCCAGTAAAATGACAATTAGTCCGGCTAATCCCCAAATAATGTAACCTAAAATTTCCATTATGCTAAAAGGCTCGTCAATTGGAGCTTTTATGTCATAAATAGTTTTTCTTGTAGTGTCAACCTGCAAGGTGTTAACATAAAAGAAAACAGAGTCGGTGAAGAGAGTGTCAACTATAGTATCTCGTAAAAATTCAAATGGTATAGGAGGTATGGCATGTTTTCCACTATCAAATGAAGTTATTAAATAGGATTGATCCAGTTTAATTAAATCTCCGTTTTTACTAATTGTATCGGTTTTAAATCTTTCAATAATTTCAACTCCTCCAGCTAAACTATCCGGTAATACAGGAAAGTTGAGGTTAGCACTTTTAGGTTTTGTAACCAATAGATGAAGTTTTATCTGATCACCAATTAAGAATTTATTAGAATCGAGTTTTGCCTCAATTGTCATCATTTGTGAGAAAACAATTGCAGGAAAAATTATAAACAATGTTCCAAATAAAAGAATCCTTCTCATTTTATCAACTTCTATTTATTAATCCTTCTTTTAAACAGATTCATTAATGGTTTAACGTAATCCTGATCGGTTTTTAATTTTAAGGAATCAATTCCATATTTTAAAAAGATTTCGTTAAGTGCTTTATCTTTTTGAATCCACCAGCTTTTATAATTGTTACGAACAGTACTGCTAGATGTATCAACCCAGCGAATTTCATTGGTTTCGGCATCTTTAAAACAAGCTAAACCAATTGATGGCATATTGGTTTCTCTTTCATCAAAAACACGAAGTGCGATTAAATCATGTTTTCGGCTTGAGATTTTTACTGCTTCTTCGAAACCATTATCAATAAAGTCAGAGATGATAAAGGCAGTGCTACGTTTTTTTGTAACATTAGTAAAAAATCTGATGGCCTCACCAATATTAGTTCCTTGATTTTGTGCTTTAAAGTTTAACAGTTCGCTGATAATTCTAAGTATATGTTTTTTCCCTTTTTGAGGTGGAATAAATTTTTCGACTTTATCCGAGAAAAAAATAATTCCAATTTTATCATTGTTATAAATTGCAGAGAAGGAAAGTACAGCACATAGTTCAGCCATAAGATTCTTTTTTAACTGACCTTGTGTTCCAAAATCTTTTGATCCGCTAACATCAACCAAAAGCATTACGGTTAACTCTCTTTCTTCTTCATATATTTTTACATAAGGGTGATTGAATCTTGCAGTAACATTCCAGTCAATATTTCTTATATCATCGCCAAACTGATACTCTCTGACTTCACTAAAAGTCATCCCTTTTCCTTTAAATGCGCTATGATATTCGCCTGCAAACACCTGATTAGACAACATTTTTGTCTTAATCTCAATCTTCCTCACTTTTTTCAACAAATCAGTAGCTTCCACTTTTCAAAAAATTAATCAGAGATAATAACGTTAAAAATATATTCTTCTTTTTCTATTTTAATTTTATAGTTTTTTCCGTTTTTGGTTTCAATCCATTGCAAATTCCCGGCTGGTTTAAATTTGGTATTAAATTCTTTAATTCTTGTATCAATAACATCCATGTCTTCTATCATTTTTGAATATTGACATTTGTTATCTTTGCCAAAATAAAAGATTAGAGTTCTGTCAGTTTTTGAATCAACATATTTAAGAGTGTTGATATTAGTACTGATTCCAAATGAATTTGCTGCAAATTTTGTGAAATTTTTATTCATTTGTTTTTGCACTTCATCCTTAGATAATCCAACCATATTTTGAGCACTTAAAGTAAGATTTAAAAAGAATGTGATGAATAGTAGAATAGTAATGTTTAGGTTATTTTTCATAATATTATATTAAGGTACTTCAACAGTATTAAGAATTTCATTAATAATATCTGTTGTTGTTATGTTTTCTGCTTCTGCTTCGTAAGTCAGTCCTATACGATGGCGTAGTACATCATGACAAACTGCACGAATATCTTCAGGAATTACATAACCACGACGCTTGATAAATGCAAATGCTTTTGCTGCAGATGCTAAATATATACTTGCACGTGGTGATGCTCCATAATTTATCATTGATTTGAATTTCTCTAAATTATAATCCTGAGGAAAGCGGGTAGCAAAAACAATATCCAGAATATATCGCTCAATTTTCTCGTCCATGTAAACATCTTTAACTACATCACGAGCTTTTATTATGTCTTTTGTTTTTAATACTGCATTAGCAATCGGGAAAAGTTTTGAAAGATTCTGGCGAACAATTAATTGTTCTTCTTCTTTTTTTGGATATGTAATAATTACCTTTAACATAAAACGGTCGAGTTGTGCTTCTGGTAAAGGATAGGTTCCTTCCTGTTCAATAGGGTTTTGTGTTGCAAGAACCATAAAAGGATCGTCAAGTTTATATGATTGTTCGCCAATTGTTACCTGACGCTCTTGCATTGCCTCTAACAAAGCACTCTGAACTTTTGCAGGAGAACGGTTAATTTCATCTGCAAGAATAAAGTTACTGAATATAGGTCCTTTTTTTACAATAAATGTTTCCTGTTTCTGACTATAAATCATAGTTCCAATAAGATCGGCAGGTAAAAGGTCAGGAGTAAACTGAATACGACTGAATTTTGCATCAATGGTATTTGCAAGTGTGTTTATTGCAAGTGTTTTTGCTAATCCCGGAACTCCTTCAAGTAAAACATGACCATTAGACAATAAACATATCATAAGGCTTTCAATTAAATGCTTTTGCCCTACAATCACTTTACTCATTTCCATGTTAATTAAATCAACGAAAGCACTCTCTTGTTGTATTCTTTCGTTAAGTTCCTTAATGTCAACTGTTACACTCATAATTATTTAATTTTTTCTTGTCTTGTTTTTCTGTTAAAAATTATTCACCAAAATTATGTCAGCATTTAATTAATAAAGTTATAATTTTGTTAAAATTAGTTAATGTATTATAGCTTGATAAACAGATACTTCATAGAATTGTCCTTTGTGGGCACAAGATATTCCGGCTGGCAGATTCAGCGAAACGGCATTTCTGTTCAGCAAACCATTAACGAAAAGTTAAGTTTAAAGCTGGGTGAAAACATCGAAGTTACAGGTGCAGGAAGAACTGATGCAGGAGTTCATTCTGAATTTTTTGTTGCTCATTTTGATACTTCTGCTTTAATTACAGAAGAGTTTGTATCAGAAATGAATAGCTTTTTACCATTTGATATAGTATTTCATAAAATAAGAAAAGTAAAATCAGATGCAAATGCCCGGTTTGCTGCTATTAATAGAACTTATCAATACAGAATTACTACGAAGAAAAATCCATTTTTAAATGATTTTTCATTTTATTATTTTTCAAAGCTCAATATTGAAGAAATGAATAAAGCTGCAAAAATATTAATTGGCGTATCTGATTTTACAAGTTTTAGCAAATTGCACACTAATACAAAAACCAATAATTGTAAGTTAACAAAGGCCGAATGGACAAATCATGGTGATATTTTAATTTTTACAATTTCTGCCGATCGTTTTTTAAGAAACATGGTAAGAGCAATTGCCGGTACTTTATTAGATGTAGGTAAAGGAAAAATTTCTATTGAGGAACTATACGAAATTATTGAGAGTAAGGATAGATGTAAAGCATCAATGTCTTTACCTGCAAAAGGGTTATTTCTGACCGACATCATTTATCCAAGTGATATTTATTTATAATAAATGTTAAGCCGGATTTTCTTACAATTAATTATTCTATTTTCGCATAACATATTTTAATATTAAATGAAGAAAAATATTTTATTTGTTCTATTTATTGCAATTTTATTTATTGCATTTCCCGAAATAAGCATTAGCCAGAATATTACAATAAAAGTTAAAGATAATCAAAAATCTCCTTTGTTTGGTGCTACAATTCAACTTAAAGCAGTATCAGATTCTACCAAAAAATTTCTTGGAACAACAAATGATAATGGTATAAGTGAATTTAAAAATATTAGTGATGGTTTATATATTGTTAAAATATCATATATAGGTTTTCAGAATATCGAAAAAACAATTTCAGTTAAGGCTGTTAGCAGGTCTTTTGATTATATCTTAAAAGAAAATGCAGTATCACTTGGAGAAGTAACAATATCTTCAGGAAAACCATTAATAAGGCAAGAGGAAGATAAAATGATTATCGATCCGAAGCCAATGATAGGAATAAGTACTAATACACTGGAAGTTTTAGAAAGTACTCCGGGTTTATTTGTAGATAACGAAGCTGGAATTTATTTAACAAGTGCAACTCCTGCTGTGATCTTTGTTAATGGAAGGGAACAAAAATTAAGCAGTCAGGATATTATGAGTCTGCTTAGAAATCTTCCTCCGGGAAGTATAGAGAAAATTGAAGTGATAAGAACTCCTTCAACAAAATATGATGCGGCAACTTCCGGAGGAATAATTAACATTATTCTAAAGAAAGGAATGAAAATTGGTCGCTTTGGTAATTTTAATCTTGGTATGAATCAGGGCAAATACGGTAATCGGTTTGCCGGTTTTAGCCTTAATAACAGTGGCAATAATACCACTTATTATTTTAATGCAAATTTTAACCGAAACGATTTACAGGAAGATCTTAATTCTGTTAGATATTTGAAACCTGATACCTCTTTAAATCAGGCTGCAGTTAGCAGACAACAAAGTAATCTGGGTTATTTAGGTTTTGGTATTGGGTATGATGTTAGCAAAAATACTAATTTAAGCTATGATGGTCGTATTAGCTACACTGAAAAGAATACCGATTCTCGTACCAATACTTATATAGAAGATTATAGTTATCTGCATTTATCGGAAAGTGAAGACCTCATAACAAATAACTTTAAACTTATTAATTTGAGTCAGGATTTTGGAATTAATACTAAATTAGATACTTTAGGTTCAGACCTGGATACTAAATTTAGTTATAATTTATCAACAAATAATTCCATGCAGGAATATAGTTCAAATTATAGTTTGCCATTTCTATATAATGTTATGGGTAACGGTGAAAATACGCAGAAAAGACATTTTTTTCTTTTTCAGTCAGATTTAACTTATCAATTACCTCATAAATTAAAGATTGAAACAGGAATAAAAAGTTCATGGCAGAGCTTTAATAGTAAAGCAGGTTATTTTAGTGATTCAGTTGGTTTTAGCATTCCTGATACAATTCGTACAAATGCCTTTAATTACAATGAAGGAATAAATGCTGTTTATTTTCAAGCATCAAAAACAATTTTTGCAGATATTATGATTAAAGCCGGTTGCAGACTGGAGCATACTTTTATGAAAGGCAACCAGACTATTCCTTCAAAAACCAATTTTATTATAAGCAGAGCAGATTTCTTTCCGTATGTATATATCAGCAGAAGACTTTTCAGAATGTTTGGAATTGAATTAAAATCATATCTTATTTACCGTAGAACCATAACACGTCCGGATTATCAGAATTTAAATCCTTATAAAAAATATATTGATCCTTTTTTGTATGAAACTGGAAACCCTAATTTAAAACCGCAGTTTACCGATAATATTGAGTTTAATGTTAGCTTTGAAGATATGCCAGTATTTGCTGTTGGACAAAATTATACGAAAGATATTTTTTCAAATGTAGTTTACAGTGATGAAAATAATAGTAGTATAGCAGTAATGACATATGATAATCTTGGAACAAGCAAAGAAACATATTTCAGGGCTATGGCAGGAATACCTCCGGGTGGAAAGTATTTTTTTGCATTAGGTGCACAGTATAATCTTAACGATTACAATGGTTATTACGAAGGAAAACCATTTGCATATGAACGTGGTAGTTGGCGTTTATTTACCTTTCATTCACTAAACCTTTTAAGGCAAACAAAATTAACGTTAAGTGGTTTTATGATGGTAAAAGGTCAACAGGGATTTTATGAGTTGAATAATTTTGGCGCACTAAATGTTGGAATTACTCAGACTCTTTTAAACAAAAACCTAACCATAACAGTAAATGTTAGAGACGTTTTAAGGACAATGGTTACAGAGTTTAAGTTAAATCAAGGAGCTATTCAGACCTCAGGTGACAGATATTCCGATAATCGCAGAATTGGAATTAATATTCGTTATAATTTTGGTTTAGGAAAAAAAGGTCCAAGAAAAAGTATCAATACTTTTGAGGATGAGGGAGCGCTTTAGATATTAAATCTTGATGATTATTTTGTCGTTTATTTGCGATTACCTTCGGTGATTGGCAAAGGGGGAAATTAGCACAAAATAAAATGCAATGACTTCGTCATTTATTTTTCAGATTGAGTTTTAATTCTGGTTTATTTCTATTATTCTTTCAATTGCATATAAAGGAAAAACTTCAATTTTCTGATATTTTGAAAAATTTTCCAATGAAATACGAATTCCAATATTTGTTTTTTTACTTTCCATAAAAATATGTAGGCTTTGCATTTTGCCTTGTGTTCCAGACTTTACTTCTACAGGTAATATCTTGTTATTTAGCTCAAGTAAGTAATCAACTTCTGCGCTACTACTACGTTTTTCTCGGTGCCAATAATAAAGTTCTGGTTTGGAATGAGTAAATAAATTTTTTATGAGTTCTATCCCTGTATATTGTTCGGCTATATTTCCTTTATTAATCTGATTAAGGTTTTCAGCTGTTATGAAATCGGCCATCTTTAGCTTTAAAGAACGTTGAATAATGCCTGTATCAAAAAAAATAACCTTAAAAATTTTAGAGTTTTTTCCGATTGAAAGTGGTAATCCATTTGCAGAACTATGTAGTACTTTATAACAAAGTCCAGACATAATAAGCATTTCAAGTGCTTCGTTTTTTTGAACCTGGTTACCATTTTCAGAAGATTTTGAAACGTTAAATTTATTTCCAGATTGATTCATTACTGAACGGAATACATCTTTTAATCGTCCTACATTTATTCTTGATTTATATTTTGCAAAATCGTCTTCTAGCGAAATAATAATGTTATCAAGTATTCTTTGTGTTTGAATTAGATCTCCTGTATCAATAAAAGTTTTAACAGCCTCAGGCATTCCTCCAACTATCATAAATTTTTTAATCCAATCTGTTAAGTTCTTATGAAACGTTTCATCTAAAGAAGATTCAGGAGAAGCTTTTTTCTTCATTTTAATTAGTCCTGTTTGCTTAGCAGCTTCCAAAAACTCATTAAACGACATTGGGTACATAAACAATGATGTTATTCTTCCAACGCCAAATGATGGAATCTCTTCTAAAGCAAACTCAAGTAAAGAGCCAGTGGCAACAACATGTAAATTAGGTCTTCTTTCGTGAAAATATCTTAATGATTGTATTGCAGGTTTACAAATTTGTATCTCATCCAAAAACAAAAGCGTTTCTCCATCAACAATTGGTATGTTATAATAAGCAGAAAGTTTTGTACATATTTCATTTGGATTTAGGTTACCGTCAAAAAACTGTCTTATTTCAGATTCTGAGTCAAAATTTACTTCTAAAAAGTATTTGAATTGCTTGCCTAATTCACGAATTATATATGTTTTTCCAATTTGTCTTGCACCCCTAAGTAGAAGCGATTTTCGTTTCTGGTCTTTCTTCCATTTTTCTAATTCGCGTAATATGTATCTATTCATGTGATTATATGTAAAATTTGAACAAATATAAATATAAATGTTAAAAAGTCAAGGCAAAATATACTTTAAAATGTTAAAAAGTCAGGTCGAATATGGTCGTGTTTTGTTAAAAAGTCAATGCGAATGATTCTGGATAATGAATTATAGTTTTTTTAATAATATTTTAATAAAATCATCAAAAGCAAAAAAGCAGGACTTAAATTCCTTCTTTTTTATTTCTTTGGTGTTCAAACTGGGTTTTATTTCCTATTCATACTATTTAAACTAGCTTGCGATTACCTTCGGTGATCTGCAAATGGGGGATATTAGCACATAATAAAATACAATGACTTCGTCATTTATTTTTCATTTGTTAATATTCGCTCAGATAAATCTGGCTCATAAATACAAATGAAAAAAGCCTTCTTTCAAAGGCTCTATGCATTTTATTTTGTGATTCCGAAGCGATTCGAACGCTTGACCCACAGCTTAGAAGAAATGTTTAATCTAGCAGTTTTAATTTTCATATTTTTATATATTCTTATAAATCAATTTTATAAGAATTTTTTGTTTATTGATATATTGATTATTATTTCGATTTTTCATATATTTGTTTAATCTATGTTTAAACCAATATTAAACTTAACAATCAGATATGGCAACATTTAAAGTTCTATTATATACCTCAAAGGTATTAAAAAATGGTGAACATCCAATAATGTTACGAATAATTATGAATAGAAAAGTTAAGTATGTTTCTGTAGGTTATTCATGTCCAATTGATTTGTGGGATTTAGAGAAAAATGAGCCTAAAAAGAAACATCCTAATAAACAATTATTAGATATTGTAATTAAGCAAAAAAGAATCGATGCGGAAAAACTCTTATTATCATTAGATGAAAAGAAATCTTATTATAGCCTAAACGAAGTTCAGAAGAAAATTAAAAAGAAACAGGGTTCAATGGGAGTGTTTCCATTTATCGAAAAAATAATTAAAGATTTGAAGGCAGCAAATAGATTAGGTAATGCAACAGTCTATGGTGATCTTAAGAATTCGTTAAGAAATTTTACAAATAAACAAGAGCTATGTTTTTCAGATATTTCAGTCTCATTTTTGCAGAAATACGAGCAATATTATAGAGAGAAAAGTGTTGTTAAACAGGTAAAAGTTCGGACTGAGATTAAGAATAGTAAGAATAGTAAGAATAGTAAGGATAGTAAGAATAGTAAGGATAGTAAGAATAAAAGAAAAGTATATGATACTGTAAAAGATGGAAAGATTTCAAGGGGAGTCAAAGAAAGTAGTATGTCATATTATATGCGAACTTTAAGGGCAGTATATAATAAGGCTATAATAGAAGGTGAGGCAGAAAGAGATACATATCCATTCAGAGATTATAAAATTTCTAAGTTTAATTTGGAAACGGTAAAACGTGCTATTTCAAGAGAAGATTTAAGGAAAATAGAGAAATATAGATTTCATCCTGAATCAGATGTATTTGATTCAGTTAATTATTTTCTATTTAGTTTTTATTGTAGCGGAATAAACTTTACTGATATAGCTCAATTGACCTGGCAAAATGTTATTAATGGTAGGTTAATTTATAAACGTGCTAAAACAGGTAAGCAATATAATCTTGGAATTTTAAAGCCAGCTCAAGATATTTTAGATCACTATTCTAAAATTAGCTTAGGAGAAAATGATTATATATTTCCAATTCTATATAGCAAAATTCATAAAACTGAAGAAACTATAAGAAATAGAATACATAAAGTTTTATATCAAACTAATGAAGATCTTAAATTTGTTTCTGCAAAAGCAAAACTTTCTATCGAGCTTACAACTTATGTTGCAAGGCATTCTTATGCCACAATACTTAAAAAAAGTGGAATTTCTACTTCAATTATCAGTGAAGCTCTGGGCCATAAATCTGAGAAAACAACACAAATTTATTTAGATAGTTTTGAAAACAACGTGCTTGATGAAGCAAATAAAAATTTATTGTAATGTTTATTAAGCTATTTTTTCTTTTTTCCTAATTCATTATCGATTTCGATTTTGAGATCCAAAAATGAATCAATATCATTGTTAGAACATTCTTTATTATTATCAATTACAGTCATTCCATATTCAAAATACTTTTGTGCCATTTCAGGATCATTATTGTCTAGATAAACTACACAAAGCATTCCGATTAAATAAATAACTGCATATAGACATCCCTAGAAAATGCATAAATTTATATGGCTAATATTTAAATAAATTATCTTATAACATCGTGCTCATTATATCCACATTCTGTTAAATAATCAGATTTTAAAAGTTATTGATTAATAATTACATAAAAAAAGATATGTGCAAAAATGTGAAAATTGATACGCTTTGATCTGAAACAGTATTAATTACGGATTATTGATTTATTTTTGTAGAAAACTTTTTTTATGCCAGCAAAAGTTAAAACATTTTCAGAATTAGCATTGGAATATGGTGTATGCAGAAATACACTCAGAAAATGGATTAAACCCATAGAAAAAGACCTGAATCTTTCCCGAAGAGCACTTCATGAATGGCAAGTGAAAAAGATTTAAATGTTTTTAGATGAGCCAAGATAGGTAAGTCATTGTTATTAAGTTTAAAATATTATTTTTCAACAATTTTCATTTTCTGTTGTTAATAAAGTGTTTTTCAAAATTAAATGGCACTTGTTGGCATCTATTTGCCATTTGTTAATTTTTCAAATATTTGCGATTTATTGAAGTTGTTTGAAGTCAAATGATGATTTGGAGTGATTTTTTATGTTTGCTTTAATATAACATTATGCTATATGACGACTTTTAGTGAAAATAAATGCATGTTTTGAAAGTTGTTGATTAATAATTACATGAAATTGAGAGGGTGGAAAAGGGCGGTAAACGGCGGTAAACCATGCCATAAGGATACAAATATAGATTTCTTGATTTATATTTGTAAAAACTTTTTTTATGCCCGCCAAAGTAAAAACTTTTTCAGCTTTAGCCACGGAATATGGTATTTGCACAAATACTCTGCGAAAATGGATAAAACCAATTGAAAAAGAATTAAAATTAGATAGAAGGGCGTTGCGTGAATGGCAGGTAAACCTAATTTATAGTTTTCTCGATAAACCTTGAGTTTCTTAGGTTTTATTTCTCATATAATATTTTAATATTTTAAGCAGTTACTTTAATCTAGGAGTAACTGCTTTTATATCATATGATGTTCTGATAATTATATCTATATGGTTTTAGTGTTTTGTAAGTGAATATAACACAATGTAATATTTTGATATTATTTTCCGATATTTTTATATATTCAAATAATTCAATTGTTTATAAAATAAGCTTGTTCAGTCTTGCTCATTCTTGCTCACTTTTGCTCATTCTTATTCAAGCATGCTCATTTTTGCTCAAGTATGAAAATTTACTGCCGGAGATTTGCAAATAAATATTTATTGTTTCATTAAAAATCTTACGAATATGAAAATCGACAAAAACAGACCAATGTATTCTTTAAGTGTTGAAGAGTACATGCAATTGAATCAGGAAATTCTTGCAAACTTTAAAAGCCCTGAGGCTGAAAATGAAAAGAACAACACAGAAATTATGGATATTGATGAAGCAGCAATTTACTTGAAAATGGCTAAGCAAACTGTTTATTCAATGACTTCCAAAAAAACACTGCCTTATTTTAAGAGAGGAAAGAGAATCTTCTTTAGAAAAGTTGAGTTATTAGGCTGGCTTGAAAAAGGTCGCAAGTACACGAATGAAGAATTATTGGCTAAAATTAAGCAGGAATAATGGCGACTGATGTTTTACCTGCAATTGCAGGACTGGAAAGGATTATCCTTGAGCTATCAAATGGACTTAGACGTTATGTTCAAAAAGAAGGAGCTAGTGATATTTATATCCAGAAACAAAACGAGTTAATTCTTGAATTAACTAATCTTTATAACAGGCTTTCAGGTCTCAAATATCTTGAGACCTGGGAGAGCCTGGAAAGAAGAATAGAAAGGCTTGAATTAATAGATCCACAACTCACTGCACATACAATAGTATTGCATACAAAACCAAGTAAAGGTTATAATTATTCTTTCATTGAAATAAATCCTTTTCGATTATGATGAAATATGATCCTATAACAAAGCAAAAATTAAATAGTGATATAGTATCATTTAATGTTGATCAAGGATTGAATTCGGTGAATATTATTTGTAAGCCTATTCGAAATGCAGCACAACGTTTATTTGATGCAAAGAATCAACCAGAAGTTAAACAATTGTTTTCGGTGATATGGCATAGTAATGAATTACACTTAATGTTTGCTGATACAGGCATTGGAAAAAGTATACTTGCTGTAGCTTTGGCTGATGCGATTAGTAAGGGGAGAGGATTATTATGTTTAGACAATCATCATGAACCATTAACAGTATTGTATTACGATTTTGAACTTTCTGATCGACAATTCAGGAAAAGATATTCTGATGACATTGGGAATGAATATTCTTTTAGTAATTATTTTTTTATTGATACGATTGATTTTACAGAATTAGATAAGCAATATCCAGGCAGATCTTTTACTGGTAAATTATTTAACAAATTGCAAGCTGATATTGAGGAGCATCAGGCTAATGTTTTAATTATCGATAATCTAACTTATTTAAACGGACAAAGTACACAGGATACTCAAGTTGCACTTGATGTTATGCGTAACCTTAATGATTTAAAAAATGATTTTGATTTATCAATTTTAGTGTTAGCTCATACTCCAAAGCGTAGTATGAGTTATCCAATAACTATAAATGATCTTGCTGGTAGTAAACATTTAAGTAATTTCGCCGATAGTGTTTCTACTATTGGTAAAAGTGTTCAGGGAACCAACATCAGATATATTAAACAACTAAAAAGTCGTAGCAGTGAGGTGGTATATGATAGTAATAATGTAATTTGTTGTGAGATTGCCAAGAAAGATAGCTTACTGACATTTACTCTTCTTACTTTTACTACTGAAAATGAACATTTAAATTTTGATCCGGCTAGTCAGAAGGAAGAACAGAAAGAAGCAGCTCGTGAACTTCGTAGAGAAGGAAAATCTGTTCGTGAAATTTCTCAACAATTAGGTGTCCCGGTTACTACAATTCACCGTTGGACAAAAAATTTAAACGAAAATTCCTTTCAAGGTGAAACAAATGGAACAGATGGAACATGTCCTTTTTAAAATGGAACAGTAATAAATTAAATTATATTGCAGTAAATCAGCTGTATGAAAGGAGAAATATTTGAAAGTGTTCCATTTTTAAATAGTGGTACAAAATGGTACAAGTGGGACAAATGGTACAATTGGAACAAATGGAACGAATGGAACAAATGGTACATCAACTTCAGTGGAACAAAAGTGGAACAGTAGTTTTGTGTTGATAATGAGATAGTCAAGCTTTGTTCTTCAATTTGGTGTTCCATTTTAATGTGGAACGGAACAGATAAATAAACGATTCTTAATAAAAATTGGCAATAGTTAAACTATTGCCTTTTTTAATTATTCCTAAAATTAATAACATTGAACAGGGTTCAAAGTGGATCCAATTATGTTTAATTAAAATTAATTTATTATGAAAGTTACATTAGTTGAAGAAGAAATGATTAATCGGTTAGTAAATAAAATCGATCAATTGGAATTGAAATTCGAAGGAATTGTAAAAAAGGCAAATTATCCATTAAATGAACGATGGTTGAATGTCGAAGAGGCTACTCAGATATTAAATTGTTCAAAAAAAGTGCTGTTTCAATATAGAGACAACTTTTTAATTCCATACACGCAAATTAATCACAAGTATTTTTTTAAAGCTTCTGATATAGAAAAATTTCTTAATTCAAACTACAAACCAATAAGAGGTTTCTAAAATTAAATAAGGAGGAAAATTATGTCAAGAAGAAAAATTTCATTAATGTTTTATATAAGAAGAAACAGATTGCTTAAAAATGGCGAAGCCGCAATAATGGTAAGGATAACCGTTGAAAGACAACATACTGAAATGTCTGTTTATAGATCAATAAAACCCGAACTTTGGAGTTTTGTTAAAAGTTGTAATCTTAACAAATCAAAAGAAATTACTGAAACTATTAAATATATTGAATATGTAAGGAGACTATTTAACGATTATGTTGTTGAAATGCATGAAAAGGACAAAGATATAACTGCAATAGGTTTGAGAAATGCATATTTAGGAATTAATACTGATGATAAAACTATTGTTCCCATTTTTAAGGACCATAATGAGTCTGTCAAAAAATTGATTGGTAAGGATTTTGCAAAAGCTACATCTCAAAGGTATGAAACATGTTTATTGCATCTTAAGAACTATATAAAACAAAAGTATAATGAAGAAGATATATTTCTTAAGAAAATAAACCCTGATTTTATTAGTGGTTTCGAATTATATTTAAAAACTACCAGAAATTGTAATCATAACACAACAGTTAAATATATTCGGAATTTTAAAAAAATTATAAGAATATGTTTTTTGAATGGTTGGATTACTAAGGATCCTTTCGCAAGTATTAAGCATAGTTTAAAAAAAGTTGATAAGGATTTTCTGACTGAAGAAGAACTTTTTAAAATTATGAATAAGAAATTCACAATTGAACGTCTGGAATTTGTTAGGGATGTTTTTTTATTTGGCTGTTTTACAGGACTAGCTTATTCAGATTTATTTAAACTTACTTCTAAAAATCTTGTAAAAGACGAAGAAGATAAAATGTGGATTCATACTCGTAGAACAAAGACAGGAACTATTTGTCATGTTCCTTTGCTGCCGATTGCTTTACTAATACTCGATAAATATAAATCTAATCCTAAGTGTGCAATTTTGGATAAATTGTTACCTGTTTATTCAAATCAAAAGATAAATGCTTATTTGAAGGAGATAGGAGATCTGTGCGAAATAAATAAAAATCTTTCTTCGCATATGGGAAGGCATACTTTCGCAACAACAGTTACTTTGAATAATGATGTTCCTATTGAATCAGTTTCAAAGATGCTTGGACACAGTTCGATTAGAATGACTCAGGTTTATGCAAGGCTTTTAGATAAAAAGGTAGGAAAAGACATGGGGCAAATTTATAATAAGTATTCAATTTAATTATCTTCGTAACCACTGTTACAGTAATAGTGGTTACGAAAATTTAAATTAGAATCAAGAGATTTAAAAAGAGGGTTGGATAATAGCACTTGTTTTGCTAAAATAGAATCGTATAAATAAATGCTGTTTAGAATGAATTTGTAATCAAAAAAAATATAATAATAAATCTGCAACATTTGCTCAATTTCGAGTAGATATTTAGATGAAAATACATATAAGTAAAAGAAAATCAATATAATAAATTAATGTATTGTTTCGGATAAATTTATTACATTTGACAAAATAGACCCAAATATGAAAAGTGAAAATATAATATACGAATCATTGAAGTGTAGAATAAAAACTAAAAATAATATTTTGTAATTTAATGCTTGAATTTTATTATACACATTATTTTAAAACTTTTAGAAAGAAATCGCAACAACTTGCGAAAGAATTAACATTTGTTCTAAAAAATGAAAAAATAGAAATTATTTTATCAGAAATTGAAAGCATTCCAGTTGAATATTTGGAATTATTAGATAACAAAATATACAATAAGTTAAACGATATTTATTTTACTATACGAAAAAATGATGGTGCAAATCATCCACTTTTTAAAAAATATTTACCAGAATTAAAACAAAAATCTAAGTCCAAATATTTATTTGCGGATTTCTTTAGTGGGGCAGGAGGTTTAAGTCAGGGTCTTATAAATTCGGGATTTCAACCGGCTTTTGTTAATGATAATTATACAGCAGCTCTTGAAACTTATTATTTTAATCATACGTTACCTCTCAGCCATTTTTATAATGGAGATATAAAAGCTTTAGTTGATGATTTTGATAAGTATGAAAAGTATTTTAAAAATGTAAAAATTCTGGCTGGTGGCCCGCCATGTCAGGGATTTTCAATGGCAAATAGGAGAAATTTTAAATTAGAAGGTAAAAATAAAACGAAAAGATTCATTGAGGATGAAAGAAATATTCTTTACAAATATTACGTAAAGCTTTTAGGTTTGATTAGGCCAGACTTCTTTATAATGGAAAACGTAAGAGGAATGAAGAAAGTAGAAAAGCAAATTATTGAAGACATCCAAAATGAAACAAACCTAGAATATTCATTTATTTCTCTAGAACTAGATGCTCAGAATTTTGATATTCCGCAGAGCCGTAGAAGATATATCCTTGTTGGTGGTAAAAATTTCATGTTTATTAAGCAAGTTGAAAATAATATTTTGCAAAGGCAAAAGAAACAAAGTCAATATAAACTTTCTGATGCATTATTTGGTTTACCTATAATTGGAACTAATCCGATTAAACTAAATACTGAAAATGATAGTAAATTTCACGGGTTTACTATCAAAAAACAAAATGTAAAACAAAATAAATATTTAAAAGGTATTAATAATAATACTGAGATTGATTATCTTTTCAATCATAAATCGAGATATAATAATTCAAATGATTTAGAAATATTCCAATTACTACCTGAAGGTGAGAATTCTCTTCATAAGAGTATTCAGCATTTAAATAATTATACAAATCGTAATCATATTTTTAAAGATAAATATTACAAACTTAAGCGTGATGAAGTTTCAAAAACAATAACTTCTCATATGAAGTATGATTGTCATATGTACATTCACCCTGAACAGCCAAGAGGATTAAGTCCTAGGGAGGCTGCACGCTTACAAACCTTCCCTGATAGTTATTTTTTTCGGGGAACTTTAAATGATTGGTATAAGCAAATTGGTAATGCAGTACCAGTAAAGCTTTCTGAAATAATTTCAAAAGAATTAATGAAATACTACGAATGAGATACGCTGAATTATTTTCGGGAATAGGTGGCTTCAGAAGTGCAGCCGACTTGATTTCACAAGACACTAGAGTGAAGTTTAAGTGCGCGGGTTTTTCTGAAATTGATCAACATGCAATAAAAACATATTGCAGTAATTATAAATTAAATGGCGAAACTAGAATGCAAGACATTACTCGTTTTGTCGAAGATAAAAAACAGATTGCATCGTTAGGTGATTTAGATTTATTATTAGGTGGTTTTCCATGTCAATCTTTCAGTTTGTTAGGTAAAAAACTTGGATTGGAAGATGAAAGGGGCAAGATCCTTTTTAGTATAGATAAAATACTAAGAAAGAATAAGCCAGAGTTTCTTATTTTAGAAAATGTTAGAAATATAATAAAACATGATAATGGAAATACACTGGATGAGATTCTAAATTTTTTTAAGGATCATAAATATAAATATACTAATTATGTGATTCTTGATTCCCAACATTTCGGTTTACCCCAGAAAAGAGCTAGGATATATTTTGTTTGTAGTAAGAAACCATTAAAAATTGAATTAACTGAAGAAGCTATTATTAAAAATTTTAACAATATAAAGAATCACTCATTACATACTTATAAAAATGTACTAGATATTCTAGAAAAGAAAGTCGATAAAAAATATTATCTATCAGAAAAAATTAAGCATACAATACTTGCAGATGGATCAAAAAATTTTAAGAGTAATTCACAAATAGACTTAGAAATAGCTAGAACATTAACTGCAACGATGGTAAAGATGCATCGTGCTTGCCAAGATAACTATTATTCCGACGACTTCATAAATAAAGGAAAATCACACAAGAATACGTCCAAAGAAATACTTTTCAAAAAACCAGTTAGGCGTTTAACACCAGAAGAAGCATTACAATTACAAGGATTTTCTAAGTCTTTTTATCAAAATGCAATTTTAGCTGGTGTTAGTGAGCATCAATTATATAAACAGGCTGGAAATGCATTGAGCGTTAATACAGGGTATGCATTGCTTCATTATTTATTTGTTAATCTAAAAATCCAAAACAAATAAATGTCTAATTTAACAAAAGAAATATGGCTAGTGGCATTTTTTCTCTCAAAATATGGGAATACCCAAGAGGGTAAAGAAACTTCTCCTCCAATTGAATTAAAGACTTTAAAATGGAAAGATGCATATTGCTTATTTTATAATAGGTTTGGTGATAGTAAAACGATTAAATCATTTGCGAATAGTTTAAAAAATTGCAGGGATGCTTTTGATGGGCATATTGAAAATTCAACAAGGAATGGTTGGCGAGAGTTAAACAGGAAACCAATTAAGTTACCACAATTAGCTAAAAGTATTTTCAATAAGTATAATTCTGTAAGTAGAGAAAATATTTGGGATGAAATTAAACTCTTTATTATTGAAAAAAAAATAGATTTAATTAGCTTAACAAACATGAATGAAAAAAAGAAAAATCCGGATTGGAATAGAGAAGAATTAATACTTGCACTTGATTTATATTTCAGAATGGATTATGGGCAAATGCATGGAAGGAATCCTGAAATTATTCAACTCAGTAAAGATCTCAGAAATTTAAGTTTTCATTTGGATGTTTCTAATGAAGATTCTTTTAGGAGTGTAAATAGTGTGTCATTAAAGTTAGCAAATCTTAAAAAATCAGATCAGAATTTTAAAGGAAAAGGAATGCGAGATGGAGGAAGGCTAGAGAAAGAACTTTGGAATGAATTTCATGGTCATCGGGATAAATTAAAGAAAGAAGCAGACTTAATTAGAACTTTATATTTAAAGAAAGAGGATAAGCTTGAAGCTAAAGAAACAAAAGTCAATTATAAGTCAGAATTTATTTTTAAGTTTCATGAGAATCGAGAAAGAGATCCATTATTCGAAAAAGTTAAAAAGGAGATGGTGTTTACTAATACTAAATCTTTGAAATGTGAGGTGTGTGGATTTGATTCAGCTTTTTTTTATGGTGAATTGGGTAAAGATATAATGGAAATACATTATTGTAAAGAATGGAAAGATGAGCCAGTACTTGAATCAAGTTCAATGGAAGATTTTATTATTGTTTGTAGCAATTGTCACAAAGTATTACATAAGAATTACTTTTATTTAGGTGCTGAGGATTTGAAAACAATTATTCGTAAAAAGAAATAATATAACATAATGAAAAAACAGATTCCTTTATATGATATTGTAAGACCTGAACCTGAAAATTTATTACAGTCTGCGAGATCATTTGGGTATTCTGTTGAAACAGCAATTGCAGATATCATTGATAATAGTATTACTGCCAAAGCATCTAAAATAGCAATAACTTATGGAATTGATCTTTTTTCATCCTATGTCAGAATAGAGGATAATGGAAAAGGAATGACTGAAAAGGAACTTTTAAATGCAATGAAGATTGGTAGTTTTAGTCCAACGCAAGTTAGGAATTCAAGTGATTTAGGCCGGTTTGGTTTAGGCTTAAAAACAGCTTCTTTTTCTCAGTGTAGAAGATTAACAGTCAAAACAAGAAATAAGTCCGGTAAAGTTTTTATTAGATGTTGGGATTTAGATATAGTTATAGAAAAAAAAGATTGGGTTTTATTAAGAGAATGTGCTGATAAAAATTCTGTTGTTAATGTAGGTGATTTTTCATTTGAAAATGAAGGAACAATTGTACTTTGGGAGAAATTAGATAGGTTAGTTGAAGCCAATGAAATAAAATTTGAAAGGGAGCATTTTTATAGAAAATTTGATAATGTAAGAAAGCATTTAGGCTTAATATTTCACAGATTTATTGAAGAGAAGAAGATTTCTATAATTGTAAACAATGAAAAAATTAATGCTATAAATCCTTTTAATGTTTCTATTGAAATTCCTTCTCAAGAATTACAAGAAGAGCAACTTTCAATTAATAATCAGCAAATAATAATTCAACCATATGTACTTCCTCATGAATCTAAACTTTCGCCTGAAGAAAGAAAAGATCTACAAATTATTAAAGGTTGGACTGAGCATCAGGGCATATTTTTATATCGTAACAAAAGATTAATATCAGATGGCACTTGGCTTGATTTGAATTTTAAAAAAAAAGAAAGTCAACGACTTTGTAGGATATGTATTGATATTCCTAATACTCTTGATTCCGAATGGCAGATTGATGTAAAAAAAGCTTCAGCTAAAATTCCTGATGTTATTAGGAAACAAATTAAAAATATTTGTCTTAATGCCATTGATAAATCTATTAAAATATATACAACTAGGGGTGCCTATATCAGAAGGAAAGGTCAAAAGAAAGATATAGTTTATTTATGGTTAGTAAAGCAAAAAAATGGCATTAAAAATTATTATGTAAACGATAAACATCCACTATTTGAATTGATTTCAGATTATCTTTCAGATGAGGCTGATGTTTTCAAAAATTACATGAAGCTTATTGCTGAGTCAATACCAGTAAATTTAATCGTAAATGACTTTTCAGATCCAGACACTATTATTGAAACGCCTTTGCAGAATAATAATGCTGCACTTGAAAAAATGTATGAGTACGCATTGACAGTTATTGTTGATGCAGGTTGTTCGGAACAAGATGCAAAAAAGCAGCTTGATTCAATGGATGTATTTCAGAAATTAAACTTAAAAAAATGATTCATTTTAACGAACTTAAATCAAATGCTAGAAGCTTATTTGAATCTTTCAAAAAAGTAATGGATTACGATAAGGCTATCACAGAAGCAATTTCAACTGTTTGTGTCCCTTTTTCTGCTGAAAATATTATCCTGCAAGGGAAAGCATTTTCATCAATGGAAGAAGTTAAAAGTTATATTCGTAAAGAGTTAGAAGTAGAAGTAAATATTATTGTTGAAGAAGGAGTGCATTATTCACTTTCTGATAGTGAAGGTCACATTGATTGGTACAGGTCAAAAAAAGCAGATGATAAAATTAATTTTCGTTTTTGGAAACGTTATAAAAAATATCTAACTCACATAAAAGGATGGGCAGAGTCTTCGGTTGACAAAATTGATATAATTTCTGATGAAATAATGGAAGATATTGAAGATCCCATTATTCCTAATAGACCATTTGATCGGAGGGGACTGGTAGTTGGCTATGTGCAATCTGGTAAGACTGCAAATTTCATGGGTATAATTAATAAATCTATTGATTCAGGATACAAGATTATTATTGTATTAGCAGGTATGCATGAAAATTTGCGACAACAAACGCAAGAAAGAATTGATGAGGAAGTATTGGGTATAGATACAAATCCTGAAGAGAAGCAAAAAAGAATAGGTGTGTCAACGCTTCCTGGAGAAGTTTACATTCCGATTGATTATTTTACCGAATCTAACCTTAAACCAAATAAAACAGGTGATTTTAATATAAAAAAATCTAGAGGTACAGCTCCAAGTAGTAGTCGACCTATTATTTTCGTCGTTAAGAAGAATAAATCTATTTTAAATAATCTAATTGATTATTTTCAACACTGGATAAATATATTTGATGATGATTTTACAGTTAAAAATAAAGGAATTAATCAATTTAACAATTTGCCATTACTTGTTATAGATGACGAATCAGATCAAGCATCTGTAAATACCAGAGCTGAAAGAGATAAAGGTGGTGAAGAATTAGATCCTACTGCAATTAACGATTGTATAAGAAGAATTCTTAATCTTTTTAGACAAAAAGTATATATTGGATATACTGCAACACCATTTGCAAATATTTTTATTCGACATGATACGGATAATAAATTAGGACTTGATTTATTCCCATCAGCTTTTATTAAAACTTTAGGAGCACCATCAAATTATCTGGGGCCAAAAGAAGTTTTTGGATTAAAGGATGGTATCGAGAATGGCTTACCTATATTCAGAGAAGTAAATGATGCTGGTCAACCATTACTTGAAGCTGGTCTGGATAATTACACTTTTATGCCTATAAGGCATAAACCAGATTACATACCCACAGAATTACCAAATTCGTTAAAGGAAGCATTAAAATCATTTGTTATTTCATCGGCTATTCGTTGGTATAGGGGACAGGAAAATAAACATAATACAATGCTAATTCATTGTACGAGATATAACACTGTTCAAGAATCCCTTGCTAATCTTATTCATGGCGATGGTGGAGAATTTACTAAACTTAGAAATTCTATTATAGAAAATGAAATTGATGTTTTAAATGCAATGAATGAATTATTCGAAAGGGATTTTAAAACTACAACAAAAATAATGCTTGATCAAACCATTGAATGGAGCCAGATTCAACCACTATTAGCTAAAGTTGTTAGAAAAATCGAACCTTCTTGTTTGGTCATAAATGGTACAGTTGGTGATTTGTTAGATTATAAGAGTAAATCTCAAACTGGATTATGGGTAATTGCTATTGGTGGAGATAAACTTTCTAGAGGATTAACTTTAGAAGGATTGACAATTAGTTATTTTACAAGAAGCACATCCATGTATGATACCTTAATGCAGATGGGAAGATGGTTTGGTTACAGAAGTGGCTTTGAAGATTTGTGTAGGATTTATACAACTAGAGAACTTTTTGATTGGTATAGACATGTTGCAACTGCTTTTGAAACATTAAGGGCAGAATTTATTGAAATGAGTCGTTTAAAATTGACTCCAAAAGATTTTGGACTTCGAGTAGAAGATCATCCTGATATGATAGTAACTAATGTTATGAAAATGAGAGCTGCTGAGTCAATGCGTTTAAATTATCAAGGAACACTTACCGAAACTACCACAATCCCTTCTGATGATAAAATTTTAAAATCAAATTACCAAATTACCGAAGAATTTATAATCTCTTTAGGCGAACCTTCTGAAAAAGAATTAGGACAAAGAAACGTATGGTTGGATATTTCTGTTATCAAGATTCAAGAATTCCTTAAGGATTACAAAACATATAAAGGTTTACCACAAGCAAATTCTATTCGAATTAATCAATATATCGATTTGCAAAGACTACATGGTATTCCAGAGTTTTTTCATTGGAACGTCGTATTGGTTTCGTTAGATGTAAAAACAAATAGTAAAATAACCCCTTTTGCTGGTAAACAAATCGTTTTACCTGAAAGAACCATCACAAATAAAAGCTCTGATCGTTATTTTGTACAGAGAGTTCATGATCCAAAATTTGAGTATTCAGACTTTGATGTAGTTCAGAGAAAGTTTATACATGATAATAGTATTTCAAATAAAGCAGCGAGAAGTGAAAGTCCAAGAAAGAATAGACCTTTACTAATTGTTTATGTTTTGGCACTTAAGGATGATAAAACAAAACAAGAAGTTGATTTTGCATTTCAACCTGTAGGATTTGCAATTAGTTGGCCAACTTCTGCTTTATCCAAACCAATTAATTATGTAATAAATTCCGTTTATCAAGAACTTGAAATGACAGAATATGATTGATTATCTTAGTATTTGGAATTCAATTAATGATGAATCCAAAAATAGTACTCAAAAAACTCAAATAGCAAGAAAGATTCCTTCAAGCGGAGTATTTCCTGTTTTTCTTGCAACTGATTTTGGAAAAGGAACTAGGTTGTTTTATATTAAGATTACAGATGATCATAAAATATTAACTGAGAATTTGCCTAAATTTAGGGGTCTTGAGATCTCAATAATAGCTACTACATTAGGTGAATATGTAAATAAAGAATTTATAAAGTTTACACAGTCAATACCTAATACAAATAATATTTTCGAATTGGTTATTTCTGATATTTGCGATAAAATAATTAAAATAAATGATAGAAATAATTTAAATAGTACTCTTATAAATGTTCTTAATGAATGGAAGATATTTTTTGAAAAACAAGAAAATGAAATTCTTTCAATTGAAAGACAAAAAGGCCTTATTGGAGAATTACATTTTTTAAAGGATTACTTATTTAAAAAGTATTCATTTACTAATTCATTGTTATATTGGACTGGTTCTGATCGAACAAATCACGACTTTCAAATTTTGTCAAATGCAATAGAGGTAAAGGCTACATCAAGTAAACAACATAAGAAATTTAATATTTCTTCTGAGAAGCAATTGGATAATACCGGTCTTGATCATCTTTTTATTTCATTGTTTTCTTTTAATGTACATAACAATATGCCAGATAAGACATTGCCTGCATTTGTTAAGGAAATAAACTTTCAAATTCAAGATGATCCAATAGCATCCTATCTTTTTCAGATTAAACTTGCTAAATATGGGTATAATGAATTACATAATGACAAATATTTAAATAGTTTTTCACTATTTGATGTGAAGTTTTTTGAGGTTGTTGATGGATTTCCTAGGTTATTACAATGTGATTTACCTGAAGGAGTTGGTGATTTGAAATATTCGGTTGTTGTTTCAGCATGTTCACCATTTGAGATTAAAACAGATATTATTAATCATATATAACATAAACTATGGACTTACAAGAATTTGCGATTGATTTTTTAGAAGGTGCTTTAATTTCGGTAGAAAGTGATAATCTAACTCAGGAAGATTCCATAACAAATGATATTATGGAATATGCTATTGATTCAGGTGATGTGATTGCTGCTGAATTATGTCATTACAAAATTAAAGGAGTTAAAATAAATGCATGGAATTATGATGAAGAAAATGAAGTAATTGATTTATTTGTTACAATCTTTAAAAGTGAGCAACGTTTAGTTAAAGTTTCAGATAAAGATATTGAGGAAGCGTTTAACAAATTAGAAAGTTTCTTCTGGTTATCAAGAGAAGGCAAACTTTATTCCAAAGGTGTCGATATGGTTACATCTATTTTTGATGTAGTGCAAGTTATAGAACAGACTAAAGACACTGTTAAAAATGTAAGAATTTTTGTGTTAACAAATGGCCAATCTTCACCAAATGTAGTACCTAAAGACATTGAGAAAAACGGTGTTTTCTTAGATTTTGAACTATGGGATATTGAAAGAGTATATCAACAGTATTTAATTCGATCCGGAAAACAAAAAATTGAAATAGATTTTTTAAACGATTATAATTATAAGCTCAAATGCTTAAAAATGGATAATGTTAGTGAAAAAGTAGATGTATATCTTGCAATAATGCCTGGTAAGATACTTGCAAATATATACGATACATATAAGCAAGGATTACTAGAGAAAAATGTTAGAACTTTTTTGCAATTTAAGGCCAAGGTTAATCAAGGTATAAGAGATACCATAAGGAATACACCTGATATGTTTTTTGCTTATAATAATGGAATATCCACAACTGCGGAAGATATCGAGATTGACTATGAAGGTGATGTACCTTATATAACTCGAATTATTAATTGGCAAGTTGTTAATGGTGGACAAACGACTGCATCTATTCATGCAACATCTACCGAAAAAGATTCTGATTTGTCTAAGGTTTTTGTACAAATGAAAATTTCTATTGTACAGCAAAAAGAAGAGATGGATGATATTGTTCCTAAAATTTCAAGATATGCTAACCTTCAAACAATAATTAAGGATTCAGATTTCAGTTCTAATAGTTCCTATCATGTTGCAATAGAAAATTTTTCAAGAACAGAATGGGTGCCTACTAAAACTGGTGGAAAGGCTACGAATAAATGGTTTTATGAGAGAGCTAGAGGACAATATCTTGATGAGAAATCAAGGAAGACAGGCAAGGAATTAAAGGCCTTTGATTCAGAATTTCCAAAGAAGCAAAAGTTTTCCAAAACGGATTTGTCTAAGTATGAAATGAGCTGGTGGCAGAGACCTCATGATGTAGGAAAAGGGGCAGAAAATAATTTTAAAATATTTACAAAAGAATTAGCTAGCGAAAAAAATGAAGTTAGTAAAAAGTATTACCAACGACTTATTGCTAAAGCTATTCTGTTTAGGGAAATTGATCGAATTGTTGCAAAAAGAAATTTAGGCGGTTATAAAGCAAATATGGTTTCATATATTTTATCTTGGCTATCATTTAAAACAAACAAAAGGCTAAATCTTGATTCAATATGGGAAAATCAAGCTATATCTGAGCCTCTTAATAATTTGATTGATCAAATGATTGATATTGCTTGGAAGCACATTAATAATCCATCAAAAGCTGGAATGAATATCGGAGAATGGTGCAAGAAACAAGAATGTTGGTTAACTCTAAAAGATAAATTTATTGATGTCAGTTTGATTAGAGAAGAAATAAAAAGCGAAAGTGATAACTACCTTGAAAACGATTTGGTAGGCCAAGAGCTTTCTCCTCAAGAGTCAAAAATGATTGAAGAAGCTGGAAAAATTAATGCAGAAGTTTGGTTTGCACTTTCCAAATGGGCAAAGGAAAATAATAGGTTTACTCCATTTGATAGAAAACTTGCTTATAACCTTGGTGTATTAGCTAACAGAAAGGCAGCTATCACCCCAAAACAAGCTAAAAATGCCTTAAGGATTATAAAACAAGCAAAAGAAGAAGGATTTCAATGATTAGAATTATTTGATATTTTTAAAGATAGTAAGTAGAATGAAATTATTAAATATAATGTTATGGAATTATTAGCTGTTTATGTAGAGGAATTTATTTGCTTTAAAGATTATACAATACCTTTTACTCCAGATTATAAGATATTAATTAATAAAATCGAAGATAATAAATATAATTATACTATAACAAATAACATTAGTATTGTAAATATTTTTGAAAAGGATTTCGGAAAGGTCACTGGATTTATTGGTGAAAATGGTTCCGGTAAAACTTCAATTGCGCGATTATTAAAATTGATTGCTAGTAATCATCCACCATTTTCAGTAATTATTATAGTTTATAAAGTAAATGATGAAATTTTTATTAGACAACATTTTGGTAAAAGGTCCACTTTTAAATCAATTATTATTGAAAAAGGTGAATCTTCTAGTTTGGATGTAAATATTACTGAGATAAATAATAATAGAAATGTTTTTGATGAATTTAACACAAAATTAATTTACTATTCAAATTTATTTAGCTATTCTGCAGATGATTGGTTAGATTATCCCTCTAACAAAATACCTTCTTTAATAAACTTATCTGTTGATTATACTTTAAGAAAAACCTTATCTTTTAATAGGGTTCAAGAAAGATTAATCAATTCAGTCACT
>JACREQ010000019.1 GCA_016218155.1 Bacteroidia bacterium | reverse complement strand
TTTTCAAAAAAAACAAATAATCATTTGAGCATAATTTGAGCATAAAGAAGCTAAAACCGAATAAAAACCGATTTATTTAAAATTTGCAATTCGCTAAAAATCAATTTAAAATATTTGTATGGGCATCCCGTCTCTCGCTACTGAAAATCAAGAGGTTACAGACCGGTTAAAAACCGGTCTTTTTTTTTGCACCAAAATTTGCACCACAACTCATTTTATTTGAAAAACAACTTTTTTTCATCTTTTTTATCCAAATATTATCAAAATTACACTTTTTTTTTGTTTAAAATTCTTTTCCGTTTTATGCGTTATTTATTATATTTTTGAAAGAAAAGTTAATGAAATGAACCTTAATATTTACTATAAAGAAACATATGAAAGATACTTCAATAGGTATTATATAGTTATCCGAAATCGGATATTAAATTCCATTGATTTATTGGATACTTTTTACGTTTTGTTAGAGTATTTTGGAGATAAAAAGGATGCATTAACTGACCAAACTAATTTAGGTTATCAGTTTGAATGTGTTGATGAAATTTACAAGGTGGGAATACCATTTGCAGCAGCGCTAAAATCCTTAAAAGAAAATAAATTCACAAAAAACGGGAAAAAAGGTAAGCTATTCAAATTAGATAATTATTCTGATAAAGAATTCACACGACTATATGCAGAGTATAAAACGTATGATGAAATAACTTTAAAACTAGAATGTAATGATGAAAAATATTTCACTCACGTAAAATTTAACAAAGAATTATTATCTGGCATAAATGATAAGAGAATTGAAAAATCGGATATTCTGAATGCAATTACAAATAGCAATAATATTCCAAAATCCGCAACCAATCAATTAGAAACAGACGAATTAGATTTTGATGTTTCCAAATCGATAAATCATACAACATCAAGACAAATTCTGGCACTGCATTACATGTTTAAATACATGCAAGTTAAAAATGTGGATAAAACAGAAACTGCAAGATTCTTTCAATTCATAACTGGTAAAAGCTTCGACAACATTTATAAAAGGGTTCGTGATCCGCTAAGAGAGAACAATAAAACATTAAAAAGTGATCTTAAATATATCCGAGAATACTTTAATAAATTAGAAATGCTTGAAATCGTGAAAATGATAAATAATGAAATTGCAGAGTGCGATGCGAAGAAATAATATTCTAATATTCAAAAACATAACAAAATACAGCACATTATCATATAGTTATCATTATCACTCAAATTAGTTAAATTATTCTTCTTGTTTATCAGCTCTTTGTAAATATTGGGTAACCCAATTGGGTTACCCAACCCTTTTTTTTGCCCCCACCTTTGAGTAAAAATAAACGACAACTTTTATGGAAAATTTAGTTTTTACTCAGCTCTCGGTTCAGGAAGTCCGAAACATGCTTCGTGAAGAAGTCAAAAAAGCCCTAAAGGAATCTCCCCAGCTTCAGGGAAATCAATTACCGGAATATTTAACTATTCAGGAATTATCAGAAATGATAAATCTGGCAGTACCTAGTATTTATGGTATGGTCCATCGAAAACAAATTCCTTATGTAAAAAGGGGCAAAAAACTCATCTTCGAAAAATCACAGATTGAAGAATGGCTAAAAAACGGCAGGCATAAAACCAAACAGGAAATTGACATTGAAGCTGCCGAACATGTTCAAAGAAGAAGGTAAACTCTGGATAGGAGTGCTATCCAAAAAATCAATAATTTACTAATCCTTTAAACTATTTGTTATGAAAATTCAATTTACAGTTGATCCCGACAACATTGTAGCATTCTCTGAAATTCTTGAATCTGAAGAATTGAAAAATGAGATTGTAGGTACAACAGAAGAAGACCTTTTACTCATTGATGTTTATTACAGCAGAGACAAACGAGAAGCTATAGAAAGCCTTGAAGACCTTGCTGAAAGTGATGATTAGTTAGACAAGACCGGCAGAGAAATCAAAACTGCCGGTTATTTTTTACTTTATTATGGAAAACCAAAAAGAAAATATACTCAATAAAACCAACCAGGGTTTAGCAATATTCGAATACTATATTCCAGAATTAAAAACTCATGGATATAAGAAACATATCAGGGCAGTTTTCAGAGATGATGGTAAAAATGCCGGTGCTCACGTTTTTTATTCGGATAAAAAAATATGGATGTATCACGACTTCGTTAATGGAGAAAACCTTAATCCTTTTGACTTTGTTATGAAATTAAAGAATTGCAATTTTATTGAAGCTATTGCCATTATTACAAAAGATGTATTATTAAACTCGATCTCTCCTACTCCTGAAGCACCGAATTTCAAACTAATTCCTGGAACTAATTATGATTATTGGTTTCAATATGGTGATTCAAATAACATATTGCAGACGTTACATCGTTTTGGAGTAAGTACTCTTACTTCATATATCTTTAATAATGGAAAAAAAGATTTTGAAATTAAAGCTTCTGAGACTGACCCTATTTTTGCATTTCGTATTTCAGACCATTGTTATAAGATATACAGACCTAACGCAACTGACAAGAAATTTAAACATATCTGGTTAGGAAAAAAGCCTTCTACCTTTTCTGATCTATTTGGATTAAATCAATTACCGGAACAATCCAATTATATAATTATTGTTGAAGGACTAAAGGATACAATAACAGCCAATTCTCATTTTATTCCTGCTATTGGAATAGATCATGCCGGAACGAAATTAAACAATAAAGAATTAGAAACACTCCAAAAGAAATATTCGCATATAGTATTATGCCTTGATAATGACGAAGCAGGAATAAATGCCAGTAATAAACTCAGTAAAGAACACAATTTACCTCAATTGATTTTGCCCAAAGAACTATTGGGAGAAAAAGGAAAGGATATTTCAGATTATTTTCTTGATAATAATTCAGCAAATGATCTTGATCAGCTGATAAAAAAAACAATTCAACAACATACAGAATTAATTGCCAATTCTGATACTGATAAGTTAAATCCAGTTCCTGAAATAAAAGATTCTAAAACCTCAAAATTTGAAAAAGTTGAACAACTCATTGACGAGGTCTT
>JACREQ010000018.1 GCA_016218155.1 Bacteroidia bacterium | reverse complement strand
AATGTAATGGCAAATTTTACATTCGGGTTTTTTCTCATCAAAAAGTTTACAAGCTAAGAGCCCGTCCGCTTCTTTTATTAATCTCTCAGCTAAATGAGCTTTTCCTCCGATCTCTCTGGCTTCATTTATCGCCTTATTTATCTCCTCTATCTCTTCATTTTTTGACTTAAATATGGGACATTTAACCTGTCCTGTAGGTCCCGCCGCGGCGGGATCCTTCGGGGTTTTTTTAATATCTTTTGCTTTTTTCATTTTTATCTTAGCCTTCCCAAGGGTCCTAAATCTAAATTTAAATCTTCTTTTTTAAGACCAAAAATCAATCTTAGCTCTTCTAATTTGGATTCAATAGCTTGGAGATTCAATCCCAATTTTTCTATTTCAGTTTGAGTTAAATGACCCCCTTGAACTCTTCTCGCCGCTTCTCTTTCTACTAAGTCAACAATGACTTTAATCAAGGTTAAAACTAATTTGGCTAATCCTGACTCTGCTTCTCCGGGATTATTGGCATTAATCATTTGATTAATATGAGCTTGGGCTTTTTCAATCTGATTTTCTAATTTTTTTAAATAAGTTTCATCACCAATTTCTGCCCGGTTTACTTCCTCCACTCTTTTTCCCTGCTGAGTTTCTAATCTTGAGAAGGAGACTAAAATCAGTTTTAGTTGAATCGCTAGTAAATCCAAATCAGCGATTCTTATCACTAGATCTCCTTGAACAACTGCTCCTTTATCAATTACCGTATCCAGGACATCAACTAAAGTAGCATTTTTATTTTCTAAATAAGCCATAATTGGTTAGGCTAAGCAAAGTGATAAGAAGGCCAAGGGCCGCTCACCTCGACCTCAAATCCCAAAGAATTATATTTCTCTTTTAATTCTCCGACCTTTTTTTGAAACGAATCTAATTTTGATTCCTCTATTAAATAGAAAGTGTTTAAAAGCATTTCTTCTGGCCTGCCAGTAAAATCTTTTTCCAAAAGCTTATCTTGATTTTTACTAAAAGCTAATTGACCTAAATTCTCATATATCTCTTCAGTAATCCTATCTAATTCTTTATCTCTTTCTTGACCAACTATTTTATCAATTTGCTTTTGGGCAAAGAAAGCTATTCCTTTGGGCATTGATTCAATTTCTTTCTTTTTAGCTAAAATTATTTCATTTTTCTCTTCAAGGAATTTTTTAAAAATATCTTCTTTTAAATAGACCTTGACTCCCCATTCCTGTTTTCCTTTTAATTTCTCTAAACTCTCTTTAAATTGTTGATATTGATTTTTTAAACAATTTTTTAAATTTTCTTCACTTT